>CAIZGZ010000129.1 GCA_903932695.1 uncultured Actinomycetes bacterium
CTTGCAGCTCGGGGTAGTCCCGATCATCAATGAGAATGATTCGGTCGGAGTCCAAGAGATTCGCTTTGGCGATAACGATCGAATTGCGGCGCTGATCTCACATCTCATCGGAGCGGATGTGCTTGCGCTAGTGACAGATGTCGATGGACTTTACGATGCTCCGCCTTCACACCCTGGCGCAAAGCGAATCCCAGAGGTAAAGGATGCTGCCCGGATCGGCGATATTGAAATTGGCGGGGTTGGCTCATCTGGCGTTGGTAGCGGGGGAATGGTTACCAAGATTGAGGCCGCGAAAATTTCGACCAGTGCAGGAGTGGCGATGTTGCTGACCACGCTGGCGCAACTACCTGATGCAGTAACCGGTCACGATGTGGGCACAATTTTTCATGCAACGACCGAGCACAAGCCTTCGAGATTGCTCTGGCTTGCACATGCCGCCACACCTCACGGCAAGTTGCATCTGGACGCCGGCGCGACAACCGCTATTCGCGAGCGCGGCACGTCGTTGCTACCAATCGGCGTTACATCGCTCGAGGGGGAATTCATCGCTGGCGATACCGTGGAGCTCATCTCGCCAAAGGGTGAGGTGATCGGCCGCGGGCTGGTCGCCTTTGACTCCGCTGAGATCCCATCCTTGCTTGGTCGAACCACCAAAGAGTTGGGTCAGGCGCTTGGTCCGGAGTACGAGCGCGAGCTAGTACATCGGGACGATCTCGTACTCCTCTAATCAAGATAAGGTTTGCCCATGGCTGAGATTTCCCGTGAAGATGTAGCCCACCTGGCAAAGCTCGCTCGTATCGATATGAACGAGGGCGAACTTGACCACCTAGTCACCGAACTCGGAGCCATTCTTGGCGCGGTAGCTCGGGTGCAAGAGGCGGCTGCCGCTGATGTCCCACCGACCTCACATCCTTTCCCGGTCAACAATGTCTTTCGGGCAGATGAGGTCCGCCCTAGCTTGAGCAATGAGCAGGCGCTCTCTGGCGCACCCGCCAAGGATGAAGAACGATTTAAAGTCCCACAAATCTTGGGTGAGGAATAAGCCATGACAATCGATATTCACTCAACAGCTGCGCAGATGTCAGATGCGCTCGTCGCCGGAACAACAACCGCAGTCGATCTCGCCAAAATTCACTTTGATCAGATCAACAAAGTCGAACCCGCTATCCATGCCTTTCTCCACCTTGATCAAGAAGGTGCGCTCGCGCAAGCCGCCGAGGTTGATGCCAAGCGTGCTCGTGGCGAGAAGCTCTCACCGCTTGCAGGTGTTCCACTGGCGCTTAAAGATGTCCTTGCTCAAAAAGGTGTGCCAACAACGGCTGGCTCAAAGATGCTTGAGGGTTGGCGTCCACCGTATGACGCAACCGTTGTTACCAAACTCAAGGATGCTGGCGTAGTAATCCTTGGTAAGACCAATATGGATGAATTCGCGATGGGTTCTTCAACCGAGAACTCGGCATATGGAAATACTCATAATCCGTGGGACCTCGATCGTATTCCTGGTGGATCTGGCGGTGGCTCTGCCGCTGCGCTCGCAGCTTTCGAAGCACCACTTGCAATTGGAACAGATACTGGCGGATCGATCCGTCAACCAGCAGCAGTAACCGGCACCGTCGGCGTCAAGCCAACGTATGGCGGAGTCTCTCGCTATGGCCTGATTGCATTCTCTTCCAGTCTTGATCAAGCCGGACCTTGTGCGCGTACCGTGCTTGATACCGCGCTCTTGCACGAAGCGATTGCCGGTCACGACGTGATGGATTCAACATCGATCAACGCTCCAGTTCCACAGGTCGTTGCTGCCGCAAAGAAGCAAGATGTGAAGGGTCTCAAAATCGGCGTCGTGAAGGAACTTTTAGGAGAAGGTTTCCAAGATGGTGTTCGTCAGCGTTTTGAAGAGTCACTCGAAGAGTTGGTGAAGGCTGGTGCGGAGATCGTGGAGGTCTCTTGCCCAAACTTTGATTACGGCCTTGCGGCTTACTATCTCATTGCGCCGAGTGAAGCCTCTTCTAACCTCGCTCGTTTCGATTCGATGCGTTACGGAATTCGAATCGGCGACGATGGCAATCGCAGTGCCGAAGAAGTAATGAGCCTCACCCGCCACGAAGGATTTGGACCAGAGGTAAAGCGACGCATCATCCTTGGTACCTATGCGCTCTCATCAGGTTATTACGATGCGTATTACGGTTCAGCCCAGAAAGTCCGCACGCTGGTAAAGCGTGATTTCGATGCAGCGTTCGCAAAGGCAGATGTACTTGTCTCGCCAACTTGTCCAACTACCGCATTTAAGTTGGGCGAGAACACCGATAACCCCCTCGCGATGTACCTCAATGACATCGCAACAATTCCGGTTAATCTCGCTGGCATTGGTGGCATGTCGCTTCCATGCGGACTCGCGCCGGAAGATGGCCTGCCGGTTGGTTTTCAGATCATGTCGCCAGGTATGCGCGATGATTTGATGTACCAAGTCGGAGGCGCACTTGAAGCAGCGCTGGTCTCTAAGTGGGGTCATACCTTGCTCTCCCAAGCTCCAGTATTGGCAGGTAAATAAGATGGCGCTGAATTACGATCAAGCAGTCGAAAAGTACGAACCAACGCTTGGCCTCGAGGTCCATGTTGAGCTCAACACCAAGTCGAAGATGTTCTGTGGTTGCGCTACTGAATTTGGTGCATCGCCAAATACTCAGACCTGCCCGATCTGTCTTGGCCTGCCTGGTGCGCTTCCCGTTGTTAACGCCAAGGCGATCGAGAGCTCGATCTTGATCGGACTTGCGCTCAACTGTTCAATCGCGCCATTTAGTCGCTTTGCTCGCAAGAATTACTTCTACCCAGATATGCCAAAGAACTTTCAGACGTCGCAATACGACGAGCCAATCTGCGTCAATGGCTATCTTGATGTCGAGATTGAGACCGAAGAAGGTCCCAAGCAATTTCGCGTGGAGATCGAGCGCGTCCACATGGAAGAAGACACAGGTAAGTCACTTCACGTAGGTGGCGCAACCGGTCGTATCCATGGCGCGGATTACTCATTGCTCGATTACAACCGCGCCGGTATTCCATTGGTGGAGATTGTCACCAAGATTGTTGCTGGCACCGGAAAGTATGCGCCACAAGTAGCACGCGCATATGTCACCGAACTGCGCGACATTTTGCGCTCACTCGGCGTCTCTGATGTAAAGATGGAGCAAGGCTCAATGCGTTGCGACGTTAACCTCTCGCTCGCACCAGTCGGCAGTGGCCAGCTCGGCACACGCAGTGAGACTAAGAATGTGAATTCACTTCGCTCCGTTGAGCGCGCTGTGATCGGTGAAGTGATTCGCCAATCAAATCGCTTGGAGGCGGGGGAGCGGATCGTCCAAGAGACTCGCCACTTCCAAGAAGAGAGCGGTCAGACACGTTCTGGACGTTCCAAGGAACAGGCTGAGGATTACCGTTACTTCCCAGAGCCAGATCTTGTTCCAGTTGCGCCTGCCGCCGATTGGATCGAAGAACTTCGTGCCACTTTGCCAGAGAAGCCATCGACTCGTCGCAAGCGTCTGCAAGAGGCGTGGAACGTTCCGGCCAAAGAGATGGAAGCTATGGTCAACGCCGAGTTACTCGATGTCGTTGAAGAGACCATCGGACTTGGCGCAGAGCCAACTCGCGCGCGTTCCTGGTGGCTCGGTGAGGTCTCGCGGCTAGCTAATGAGCGCGAAGTTTCACCAACCACTCTCATTACCTCAGCCCAAGTTGCAGAAGTCATTGCGCTGATCGAATCAGGTGAATTGACCGACAAGCTCGCACGGCAAGTTGTCGAAGGTGTTGTTGCTGGCGAAGGAACGCCACGCCAGGTCATCGATCAACGTGGACTCAAAGTGGTCTCCGATGATGGTGCGTTGATGGCGGCGATCGAAGCTGCAATCGCGGCGCAACCAGATACCGCTGAACGAGTACGCGGTGGCAATCTTCCTGCTGCCGGCGCGTTAATCGGTGCAGTCATGAAGGCAACCGGCGGACAAGCCGATGCTGCAAAAGTTCGTGAATTATTGTTAAAGCACCTCGGCCAGGGATAAGAAGAAGAGGATCAACCATGAGTGATGATGCCAATCCAAAAAATAAGATGAAGCCACGTTCTGGTCTGGTTACTGATGGTCTTGAGCGCGCTCCAGCTCGCGGCATGCTCCGCGCTGTTGGCATGCAAGATGAAGATTTCGCGAAGCCACAGATCGGTATCGCATCGTCATGGAATGAGATCACACCATGCAACCTCTCCCTTGATCGCCTTGCGAAAGCATCAAAGAAGGGCGTGATTGAGGCCGGCGGTTTCCCGATGCAATTTGGCACGATCTCTGTCTCTGATGGTATTTCGATGGGCCACGAGGGCATGCACTACTCACTTGTCTCGCGCGAAGTAATCGCCGATTCGGTAGAGACCGTGATGCAGGCCGAACGGTTAGATGGCATGGTGACATTTGCTGGTTGCGACAAGTCGCTCCCCGGCATGATGATGGCTGCGGCTCGTATCGATGTTGCCAGCGTATTTGTGTATGCAGGTTCGACGCTCGCGGGACAGGTCGATGGTAAAGATGTCACCATCATCGATGCCTTCGAAGCAGTCGGAGCATGCGCCCGAGGATTAATCACTCAAGAGCGAGTCGATCAAATCGAACGCGCGATCTGTCCTGGTGAAGGAGCGTGTGGTGGCATGTACACCGCCAACACGATGGCTGCCGTAGGCGAAGCGATCGGTCTCTCACTTCCCGGTTCGGCATCTCCAGCTGCAGTAGATCGTCGTCGTGATGATTATGCGGTTAAGGCTGGCGCAGCTGTCGTCGAATTGATTCGTCAAGGAATCACAACCCGTGACATCTTGACCAAGAAGGCATTTGAAAACGCAATCACCGTTGTGATGGCGCTCGGTGGCTCCACCAATGCCGTTCTCCACTTGCTCGCAATCGCAAACGAGGCAGAGGTAGATCTCACTCTCGCCGATTTCCAACGCATCAGCGAGCGCACGCCACTGCTCGGCGATCTCAAGCCATTCGGTAAATATGTCATGACCGATATCGATCGCGTAGGCGGTATACCTGTTGTCCTTCGTGCGCTACTCGATGCTGGCTTCTTACACGGCGATTGCTTAACCGTCACCGGAAAGACAATGGCCGAGAATTTGGCCGAGCTCACTCCGCTCGATGCAGATGGCGATGTTCTCCACTCCATTAAAGATCCGCTTGCTGCTGGCGGCGGAATCACCATCCTTGGTGGTTCACTCGCACCAGAAGGCGCAGTCTGCAAGACCGCAGGTGTGGGCGTTGATTTCTTTGAGGGACCAGCACGCGTCTTTGAACGCGAGCAGGCCGCTATGGAAGCGCTCGAGAACGGAACGATCAAGGCCGGCGATGTCGTTGTCATTCGCTACGAAGGTCCTAAAGGCGGACCGGGAATGCGCGAAATGTTGATGATCACCGGTGCGATCAAAGGCGCGGGACTTGGCAAGAGCACGCTGCTCTTGACCGATGGTCGCTTCTCAGGTGGAAGTACCGGACTTTGTGTTGGACACGTTGCGCCAGAGGCCGTTGATGGTGGCCCCATCGCCTTCATCAAGGATGGCGACCTCGTCCGAATCGATATTCCTAACCAGAAGCTCGATCTCTTGGTTGATGAGAGCGTGCTCCATGCTCGTCGAGATGGCTGGACTCCGCTGCCTCACAAGTACCGTCGAGGCGTCCTCGCGAAGTATGCGAAGGTGGTTGGCTCTGCCTCCAAAGGAGCTGTCTGCTCGTAACCAGGGCGCTGCTTTTGAGATGAGTTGTCCATATTTTGAGATGGTAATCGCAACTGTTGACGTTGCCCGAGCGGTGATGGACAATTGCGACATGACATCATCAGTGGTGATTCGAGAGCGCGCGATCTAGAGCAATCTAGATGGTGCGCTACCCCTCAGTGGAAACTGAGGGGTTTCTCATTTCTGGTAATGACAGGTACGACTTATGAAGCAAGCGAGTTCTAGCAAACTAGTTCAAAAAAGCTAGTTCAACTAAGCGAGAGGAGATGAATATGTCAGAGCAGATCACCGGAGCCCAGGCGCTTGTGAAAGCACTAGAGCACGTTGGCGTTGATGTGATGTTCGGTCTTCCTGGTGGCGCAATCTTGCCGGCATATGATCCGATCTACGACTCTTCGATCCGCCACATTTTGGTCCGCCACGAACAAGGCGCTGGACATGCTGCCACTGGCTACGCCCAAGCGACCGGTCGAGTCGGCGTCTGCATCGCTACATCTGGTCCTGGCGCAACCAACCTCGTTACACCACTCGCTGATGCGCAGATGGATTCAGTCCCGATCGTTGCCATCACTGGTCAGGTAGCTGCCGGTTCAATCGGAACCGATGCCTTCCAAGAAGCAGATATTCGTGGCATCACCATGCCGGTAACAAAACATAATTTCTTAATCACCAATGCCGATGACATTCCGCGTGCAATTGCCGAGGCGTTTCATATCGCGGGCACCGGTCGTCCGGGCGCAGTACTCGTTGATATTGCAAAGGATGCGCTACAGGCAAAGACCACATTCGTCTGGCCAACCGAACTCTCGCTTCCTGGTTACAAGCCAGTGCTGGATCCGCAAGCAGCTGCAATTGCAGAGGCCGCCGAATTAATTAAGGCTGCAAAGAAGCCGGTTCTCTATGTTGGCGGCGGTGCAATCAAGGCAAACGCATCTGCAGAGCTATTGAAGTTGGCAGAACTGACAGGTGCTCCGGTAGTGACCACGCTGATGGCGCTTGGTGCATTCCCAGATAGCCACCCTTCGCATCTTGGTATGCCAGGAATGCATGGCACCGTTGCTGCCGTAACAGCGCTTCAACAATCTGATCTCTTGATTACCTTGGGTGCTCGATTTGATGATCGCGTTACCGGCAAACTCTCTTCTTTTGCGCCACACGCCAAAGTGATCCATGCCGATATCGATCCTGCTGAGATTGGCAAGAATCGAGTTGTCGATGTTGCGCTGGTCGGAGATTTGAAGAACACCATCACCGCACTCATCCCAGCGTTAGATAAGGCTTTTGCGGGTAGCAAGCCAGATCTCGCTGCGTGGTGGCAACAGTGCAATAGCTGGCGCGAGCGTTTCCCCCTTGGTTATGACGAGCCAGAAGATGGAACTCTCTCTCCACAATATGTGATCGAGCGTATTGGCGCAGCAGGTGGTCCCGATGCAATCTATGTCGCCGGTGTTGGCCAACATCAGATGTGGGCATCACAATTTGTGAAGTATGAGAATCCCCGTACCTGGCTCAACTCGGGCGGTCTTGGAACAATGGGCTACGCAGTCCCAGCAGCGATGGGTGCAAAAGTTGGCGCACCCGACACGGTTGTGTGGGCAATCGATGGCGATGGCTGTTTCCAGATGACCAATCAAGAGTTGGTGACCTGCGCTCTCAACAATATTCCGATCAAAGTTGCGATCATCAACAATGAGTCGCTCGGAATGGTTCGCCAATGGCAGACCCTTTTCTACAATCAGCGCTACTCAAATACCGATCTGCATTCACACCGCGTCCCTGATTTTGTTAAGTTGGCGGATGCGATGGGTTGCGTCGGACTTCGTTGCGAAACAAAGGAAGATGTCGATCGCGTGATTGCAGAAGCAATGGCGATCAATGATCGCCCCGTCATCATCGACTTCAATGTTCATCGCGATGCGATGGTCTGGCCGATGGTCGCAGCAGGAACTTCTAACGACGATATCTTGGTTGCAAAGTCAATGGCACCTATCTGGGATTCACAGGAGTTGTAATGGCTACTACACATACCCTTTCAGTCCTCGTTGAGAATAGCCCCGGTGTTCTCGCTCGAGTGGCTGCGCTCTTCTCTCGTCGCGCTTACAACATCGATTCACTCGCAGTAGGGCCAACCGAGAACCCAAATATTTCGCGTATGACCATTGTGATCAAAGTCGATGGCCACGCGTTAGACCAAGTTGTTCAGCAGCTCGATAAGTTGGTCAATGTCTTGAGCATCATCGAACTCGATCCAGTGGCATCTGTTCAGCGCGAACTTCTGCTGGTCAAGGTCACCACCACACCAGAGACTCGCTCTCAGGTTCTTGAGACAGTTCAGCTCTTCCGGGCAAAAGTTGTCGATGTTGCCCAAGATGCGGTGACCATCGAGGCGACCGGAAATAGCGAGAAGATTCACGCACTTTTGCGTGTTCTCGAGCCGTATGGCATCAAAGAATTGGTTCAATCAGGTCTTGTCGCAATGGAGCGCGGATTGAAGCCAGGATTACCGAATACCAGCAGCAACCAGTAGTACCCAGCACTATTACCAATACATACACCGACGAAAGGCAGAACCCAGTGGCTACCAAGTATCACGACGAAGATGCAGATCTATCCATTATCCAATCCAAGAAGGTTGCCGTCATCGGTTATGGCTCCCAAGGTCACGCTCATGCATTGAGCTTGCGCGATAGTGGTGTCGATGTTCGTATCGGATTAGCCGAAGGTTCAAAGTCACGTGCAAAGGCTGAGGCCGAAGGCCTTCGCGTCCTCTCTGTTGCAGATGCGGTGAAAGAAGCAGATGTCATCATGCTCCTTGCGCCAGATCACGTACAACGCCATATCTACAACGATTCCATTAAGCCAAACCTCAAGCCTGGTTCAGCGCTCTTCTTCGGACACGGATTTAACATCCGCTTTGGTTACATCAAGCCAGAGGCAAATATTGATGTTGCAATGGTCGCACCAAAGGGTCCAGGACACTTGGTACGTCGTGAGTATCAAGCTGGTCGCGGTGTTCCAGTTCTCGTTGCGGTTGAACAGGATGCAACCGGAAACGCTTGGCCGCTCACACTCTCGTACGCAAAGGCGATCGGCGGACTTCGCGCTGGTGGAATCTTGACCACATTTACTGAAGAGTGCGAGACCGATCTCTTTGGTGAGCAAGCAGTTCTCTGTGGTGGCGCATCACAACTCGTTCAGTACGGTTTTGAAACTCTGATCGAAGCTGGCTACCAACCTGAAGTTGCTTACTTCGAGTGCCTCCACGAGCTTAAGTTGATCGTTGATCTCATGTACGAAGGCGGAATCGCGAAGCAGCGTTGGTCGGTATCTGACACCGCTGAATACGGCGATTACATCTCTGGCCCACGCGTGATCGATCCAAGCGTCAAGGCAAATATGAAGGCCGTTCTTGCTGATATCCAGAACGGAACTTTTGCAAAGCGCTTTGTTGATGATCAAGAAGCTGGTGCACCTGAGTTCAAGTCACTTCGCGCAAAGGGCGAGGCTCATCCAATCGAAGCTGTTGGTCGCGAGCTCCGCAAGATGATGTCATGGGTTAAGGGCAACACCAAGGATGATTACCAAGAAGGCGTAGCCGCACGTGGCTAAACCTGTAGTTCTCATTGCAGAAGAGTTAAGCCCAGCGACGATTGAAGCGTTGGGCCCAGACTTCGAAGTGCGCAATTGCGATGGCGCAAACCGCAGTGAACTGCTTGCAGCGCTCTCTGCTGGAGCAGATGCCGTTCTTATTCGCTCAGCTACAAAGATGGATGCAGAGGCGATTGCAGCGGCCAAGGGGCTCAAGGTCATCGCGCGCGCTGGCGTCGGTGTCGATAACGTTGATATTCCCGCCGCTACGGCAGCCGGAATCATGGTCGTCAATGCGCCAACCTCAAATATCGTCAGTGCGGCAGAACTCGCTATCTCATTGTTGATGGCTTCGGCTCGCTTTATCTCACCTGCAAATGCCGCGCTCCGTGCCGGAAAGTGGGCTCGCTCTAAGTACACCGGCGTCGAACTCTTTGAGAAGACGCTCGGAATTGTTGGATTTGGAAAGATCGGTCAGCTGGTCGCAGCACGCATGCAATCTTTTGGCATGGATGTCGTTGCCTACGATCCATATCTCCAACCTGCGCGCGCAGCACAACTCGGTGTTCGACTCGTTGATCTCGATGAGCTCCTTCGCGTCAGTGATTTCATCACCATTCACCTGCCAAAGACAAAAGAGACAGCAAATCTCATCGGCGTTGAAGCGTTGAAGAAGGTTAAGCCTTCTGTTCGTATCATCAACGCTGCTCGTGGTGGCGTGCTTGATGAGCAAGCTCTCTACGAAGCGCTTACTGAAGGTCGCGTTGGGGGAGCAGGACTCGATGTCTTTGCCACCGAACCATGCACCGATTCACCACTCTTTGCCCTCGATAACGTCGTAGCGACTCCTCACCTCGGTGCTTCAACCGATGAAGCGCAGGAACGTGCTGGTATTGCGGTTGCGGTATCCGTTCGCAAGGCGCTTGCTGGTGAACTCGTTCCCGATGCAATCAACGTGAAGGGCGGCGCGATCCACGAAGATATTCGCCCAAGCCTGCCGTTGGTCGAGAAGATGGCTCAGATCGCAACCCTCTTGGCTGGCGAACTTCCAACATCACTCGATGTTCAGGTCCGTGGCGATATCTCCGGCCATGATTGCTCAGTCCTCGCAACGAGCGTGCTCAAGGGTGCGCTTACTGCAATCGGCGCCGAGACCGTCACCTATGTGAATGCACCTGGCCTTGCCGCAGAACGCAATATGAGTTCTTCGGTGACCACCGATCCAGAGAGCCCTGAGTACCGCAGCATGATCTCGCTCCAAGCCGCATTTAGCGATGGCAAGCGAGTTGTTGTTGATGGCACTCTGATGGGAATTCGTAAGGTGGAGAAGATCATCAAGATCGATGGCTTTGATCTCGATCTACCTCCTTCAGAACACCTCTTGATTCTTCGTTACACCGACCGCCCTGGCGTTGTTGGTGCAGTCGGAAATCTCCTCGGTAAATCTGGCGTCAACATTGCAGGAATGCAGGTAGCGCGTAGCGCTGCTGGCGGAGAGGCCTTGATGGCGATCACCGTAGATTCTGCGATCTCGCCAGAAGTTGTTGCAGCTGTTGAAAAAGAGACCGGCGCCAATTTGGTCCGTTCCGTAACTTTGGTGGGATAACGAAATGAGTAAGAGTTTTAACGTAGCTGTCATTGCTGGCGATGGCATCGGACCAGAAGTAGTCGCCGAAGGCTTGAAGGTGCTTGATAAAGTCGCCGAAAAGTATTCACTCACCTTCAACAAGGTTCACTACAACCTTGGCGCTGCTCATTGGCATAAGACTGGCGAAGTCTTGAGCGATGAGACGATGGCCGAGATTGCAAAGAGCGATGTCATCTTGCTTGGAGCTGTTGGCGATCCAACCGTGCCAAGTGGTGTGCTCGAGCGTGGTCTGCTCCTTAAACTCCGCTTCGCCTTTGATCAGTACGTCAATCTTCGTCCAGCAAAGCTTCACGCTGGTGTGAAATCTCCACTCGCAACAACTCAACCCATTGATTTCGTCGTTGTTCGTGAAGGTACCGAGGGCCCATATGTTGGTGCTGGCGGAAACCTAGCGCTTGGCACCGATGCCGAAATCGCAACCGAAGAGTCGCTCAACACCCGTCGTGGCGCAGAGCGCGTGATTCGTGATGCCTTTGCCCGCGCCATGGCTCGCCCTCGCAAGAAGCTCACCTTGGTGCATAAGAACAATGTCTTGACTCATGCAGGTGGACTGTGGACCCGAACCTTTAATGAGGTGGCGAAAGAGTTTCCCGAGATCACAACCGATTATCTCCATGTCGATGCCGCATCGATGTTCTTTGTCACCAACCCAGAGCGCTTTGATGTTGTCGTGACCGACAATCTCTTTGGCGATATCTTGACCGATATCGCGGCCGCGATCTGTGGTGGAATTGGTCTTGCTGCATCGGGCAATATCAATCCAACCGGAAAGTTCCCATCAATGTTTGAGCCGGTCCATGGATCCGCGCCAGATATTGCTGGAAAATCTCTCGCTGACCCAACAGCAACAGTGATGTCGGTTGCGATGTTGCTTGCACATTTGGGTGAGCATCAGGCTGCGGCCGATGTAGAGGCAGCGGTTGCTGCCGACCTCATCGCTCGTGGCGATAGCAAGCGAAGCACAGTTGAAATCGGAAGCGCATTGGCAGGAGCTATCTAAATGAAGATCAACCTCAACCCAAACCCATCACCAGCATCTGACGCTGACCGAGAGGCAAAGATTGCTGCCGGCGGATTCGGTAAGTACTACACAGATAACATGGTGATTGCGGAGTGGAGTGAGGCAACCGGCTGGGGCGATGCGGAACTCAAGGCATACGGACCGCTCTCGTTAGATCCAGCAACGTCAGTTTTGCATTACGGACAAGAGATCTTTGAAGGAATGAAGGCCTACACCCAGCCAGATGGTGGCATCAGCCTCTTCCGCCCAGAAGCGAATGCACTTCGCTTTAACTCGAGCGCAGTTCGCATGGCGCTTCCTGAGATTCCTGTTGCCGACTTTGTCGCTGCGGTTGAAGCTCTCGTTCAGCAAGATCGCGCATGGGTTCCAAAGAATGTTGGCGAATCGCTCTACATCCGCCCATTTATGATCGCCACCGAAGTGGGTCTTGGCGTCCGCCCTGCTAACCACGCAACCTTCTTGGTGATTACAACACCTGCTTCTGCTTACTTCAATCCCAATAAGGCGGTTACCGTCTGGATCTCGACCGAATATGTTCGTGCGGCTCCTGGTGGAACTGGTGCAGCAAAGACTGGTGGAAACTATGCCGGTTCGTTGCTCGCTCAAAAGCAAGCTGCAGAGCAGGGCTGCGATCAGGTGGTCTGGCTCGATGCAACTGAGCGTCGCTGGGTTGAAGAGATGGGTGGCATGAACCTCTACTTCGTGAAGGGTAGCGGAGCAGATGCAACAATCTTTACCCCAAAGCTCACCGGCACACTTCTTCCTGGAATTACTCGTGATTCGATCCTCAAAGTTGCGGCTGACCTTGGATACAAAGTCGAAGAGGGAATGATCTCGGTCGATGATTGGCGCGATGGCGTTGCATCAGGTGAGATCACCGAAATCTTTGCCTGCGGAACAGCTGCGGTAGTTTCGCCAATCGGCGCAGCCAAATCTGCAGCAGGTACATGGACAACCGGCAATGGTGAGCCTGGTCCAATTACTCAGAAGATTCGTGAGACTTTGCTCGGCATCCAACACGGAACAATCGAAGATAAACATGGTTGGAACGTCCGTGTCGGTTAACGACTCCTTTCATATCTATGACACCACCCTTCGCGATGGTGCTCAACAAGAGGGCCTAAATCTCTCAGTTCATGACAAGCTAGCGATCGCTCGTTATCTCGATGAGCTAGGAGTTGGATTTATTGAGGGTGGTTGGCCAGGAGCTAATCCCAAGGACACCGAATTTTTCAAGCGCGCTCAGACCGAACTCAAGCTTAAGAACGCTACCTTCGTAGCCTTTGGTGCAACGCGTCGCCCAGGGGTTAAGGCCGCCGATGATGTACTGCTTCGCGCCCTTCAAGATTCACGAGCAGCTGCGGTGACGCTTGTTGCTAAGAGTCATGATCGCCATGTTGATCTCGCCCTCAAGACTTCGCTCGATGAGAACTTAGAGATGATCCGAAGTTCTATTAAGTTTTTGCGCGACGGCGGACAGCGAGTATTTCTCGATGCGGAGCATTTCTTCGATGGCTATCGATCAAATCGAGCCTACGCACTCGAAGTTGTGCGCACTGCTGCAGAAGCAGGAGCAGATGTCATTGCGCTCTGCGATACAAACGGAGGAATGCTCCCAAGCGAGCTCACCGACATCATTACCGATGTCCTTGGATCATCCTCAGCGCGACTTGGCATCCATTGCCACAACGACACTGGCTGCGCTGTAGCAAACTCGCTCGCTGCCGTCTCCGCAGGTGTGACACATGTTCAAGGAACTCTCAACGGCTATGGCGAACGAACCGGCAACGCCGATCTCGTGACGATCATCGCCGACCTAGAGTTAAAGATGAAGAAGCCAGTTCTTCCGGCCGGCGCGCTTCGCGAGTCTTTCCGTATCTCTCATGCAGTTGCTGAAGTCACCAACGTTGCACCATCAGCTCGTCAGCCATACGTTGGCGTTTCAGCCTTTGCCCATAAAGCTGGTTTACATGCATCTGCTATCAAGGTAGATCCGATGATGTATCAGCATGAAGATCCAGCGAGCGTCGGTAACGATATGCGAATGCTGGTTTCAGAGATGGCTGGTCGCGCTTCGATTGAGTTAAAGTCAAAAGAACTTGGCATTGATCTCGGCGGCGACAAAGAACTTATTACACGAGTGATCGATCGCGTGAAGGAGATGGAATCTCGCGGCTTCACCTTCGAGGCTGCCGATGCTTCGTTCGAGCTATTGCTTCGCGAGGAGCTCTCTGGCAAGAAAGCTGATTTCTTTACCATCAAGGATTGGCAGACAACCGTCGATGGCGATAGCAATGGGGGAGTGAGCTCGCAGGCTACGGTCACGATCCTTGCTCATGGCGAGACGATTGTTGCGACCGGTTCTGGAAATGGTCCAGTGAATGCGATTGATACCGCGCTTCGCTCTGGTCTCACCAAGTTCTATCCAGGTTTATCCAAGCTCGAACTCACCGATTACAAGGTACGTATTCTAGAGGGTCGATTGGGTACAGGCGCTGTTACTCGCGTATTGGTAGAGACGAGTGATGCTGATGGTTCATGGAACACCCTAGGGGTCCACGAGAACGTGATCGCTGCATCAGCGATGGCTCTTGAAGATGCCGTCACCTTTGGACTTTTGCGTCAAGGCGTGAAGCCTTAACCTATAAGGGAGTACGCTCTTAATCGTGAGTAAAGAGCTGATTGCACAATATGAGGAGCACCTCGTTCTTGTGCGCAATCTCGCTGATAACTCGATCCGAGGATATGTGAGTGACTTAGAGTCATTTCTCGCCCACCTCGAGAAACTCAATATTGAAGAGTTTTCGCAACTAGAACTTACCCATATCCGGTCGTGGCTTGCGAATATGCAATCCACCGGCGCATCTCGTTCAACACTTGCACGAAGAATCGTCTCGATCCGCGCCTTTACCTATTGGGCAGCGAGTCAAGGTTGGATTAAGAGCGATCTCGGTGCAGAACTTGCAATCCCAAAGCCGCATCGCACTCTGCCAGAAGTACTCGATATCGCAGATACGGATCTCGTGCTTGCAAGCATGCAGACTCGAGCCGATGAGGATCCAACTCCATTAACCATTCGCGACCTCGCAATGATCGAAATTTTGTATGCGACCGGAATCCGCGTCTCCGAACTCTGCGGACTAGATCATCGATCCTTTGATGAGAGCCGCAATACGCTCCAAGTTTTAGGTAAGGGAAGTAAGGAGCGCGTTGTACCTGTGGGAATTCCCGCAGTGAAGGCGCTTCAGCACTACCTCAAAGAAGCTCGGCCCCAACTTGCCACAGAACACTCGGGCTCGGCTATCTTCTTGGGATCTCGCGGTAAGCGGATTGATCAACGAACGGTGCGCGAAGTCGTCTACGGCGCGATGCAAGCGGTCGGCTCCACGATGGGCCCACACGGCCTTCGCCACACGGCCGCAACTCATCTCCTTGAAGGTGGGGCAGATCTGCGAACGGTCCAAGAGATCTTGGGCCACTCATCCTTAGCAACAACTCAGATCTATACCCATGTCTCACCTGAGCGCCTTCAGCGTGCCTACAAAGATGCCCACCCTCGGGCGTAGTCGCTTCACGCTCAAATCGGTGGCTTTTTCACCCCAAATCCTCCCGTAGGATTACCCCCAGCAGGTCTCCTGGGAAACCAGGTTCCTGACTTCACGCATCTGACTCAAAGAGGTCAGACCTTCGGGTCGACCACAACGAGTAACCAATTCGGTCTTGCGAAGCTCGAAAGAGCAGAAGCGAGTCGGTGTTCGGATGCTAGGGAGCTGACAAATTGTCAGTTCGACAACCGAGTGCGCGCGAGCATGCGCGCAATAAAGGAGATTGCCACCATGGCAGTTGTAACAATGCGAGAACTCCTCGATAGCGGCGTCCACTTCGGACATCAGACCCGTCGTTGGAACCCAAAGATGAAGCGCTTTATTTTTGCAGAGCGCAACGGCATCTACATCATCGACATTCAACAGTCACTTGGTCTCATCGACCAGGCGTACGACTTCATCAAGGACACAGTCGCCAAGGGCGGACACATCCTTTTCGTTGGTACCAAGAAGCAGGCGCATCAGCCAATCATCGAGCAAGCTGCTCGCGTTGGAATGCCTTACGTCACTGAGCGTTGGCTCGGCGGCATGCTCACCAACTTCCCAACTGTCTACAAGCGTATTCAGCGCCTCAAGGAGCTTGAACTCCTCGAGCAGAAGAACGATCAAGTTCTCACAAAGAAGGAACTCCTTGTTCTTCGTCGCGAGCGCGAGAAGCTCACAAAGAACCTTGAAGGTATCCGCAACATGACCAAGTTGCCTAGCGCAATCTGGGTTGTCGACACAAAGAAGGAACATCTTGCAGTGCAAGAAGCACACAAGCTTGGTATTCCAGTTGTTGCTATCTTGGATACAAACTGCGATCCAGATGAGGTCGATTACAAGATTCCTGGTAACGACGATGCAATCCGTTCAATCGGACTTTTGACTCGCGTGATCGCTGACGCTGCTGTTGCTGGTCTAGCTGCTCGTTCAGCCGCTGCCGCTGCAGTTGCTGATAAGGCTGCCTCAGCTGCTGCTGCCGCAGTTGCTGATGTCGAGAAGGAACTTCTTGGCGATGCTGCTACTCCTGCCCCAGCTGTTGATGCAGCTGCTGCCGCAGAGGTCGCAACAGAAGTTTCAGCTAACTAGTTTTCAAACTTTTCGATTTCATACCTATTAGGAGAGATATTTCATGGCTAACTACACAGCTGAAGATGTAAAGAAGCTGCGCGAAGCAACTGCTGCGGGCATGCTTGATTGCAAGAAGGCGCTTGATGAGGCTGACGGTGATTTTCAGAAGGCTGTCGACATCATTCGCGTGAAGGGTCTTAAGGGCGTCACAAAGCGCGAAGGCCGCACAACATCAAACGGTGTTGTTCTTGCCAAGACCGAGAACAATCTCGGCGTAATGATCGAACTCAACTGTGAGACCGATTTCGTAGCAAAGGGTGAGCGCTTCGTTGAGCTCGCGAACGAGCTGGTAGATCACCTTGCGGTTGCCAAGAGCGCAAACCTTGAAGAGTTCCTTGCTTCAACGCTTGCATCAGGTCAGACCGTTCAGGCGCGAATCGATGAAGGTAACGCAACACTCGGCGAGAAGATCGAGCTACGTCGCATTGCAGTTCTCGAGGGCTCACCAGTAGCTCTCTACTTGCACCGCACTAGCCCAGATCTACCACCACAAGTTGGCGTCTTGGTTCAGCTCACAGCTGATGCACCAGAAGCTGGCAAGGATGTTGCTCAGCACATCGCAGCGTTCTCACCACAATATGTAGATCGCGACTCAGTCCCGGCTGAGGCGATCGAAGCAGAGCGTCGCATTGCAGAAGACACAGCTCGTAACGAAGGTAAGCCAGAAGCTTCGATCTCAAAGATCGTCGAAGGCCGCGTTACTGGCTTCGTCAAGGAGGTAAGCCTTCTTGAGCAGGCATTCGCTAAGGATGCCAAGAAGACTGTTAAGCAGATCCTCGATGAGGCAAAGACCACCGTGTCTAAGTTCCATCGCTTCCGCGTAGGACAGTAATCTTCTCTCAGTAAATCAACTCAGTACTAGAAAAGGAGCACTCATGAGCAACCGAAAAGGTTACACACGAGTGCTCCTTAAACTTTCTGGTGAAGTTTTCGGTGGCGCAAAGGGCATCGGAGTAGACCCAGAAGTTGTACAAGATATTGCCGAACAGATCGCCGAAGTTGTCCGTGGTGGCACCCAAGTAGCGATTGTTGTTGGCGGCGGAAACTACTTCCGTGGTTCAGAGTTGCAACAGCTTGGCATGGATCGTGCCCGTGCCGATTACATGGGAATGCTCGGCACCGTGATGAACTGCCTCGCTCTCCAAGATTTCCTCGAAAAAGCCGGAGTACCGACTCGCGTGCAGACCGCAATCACCATGGGTCAGGTCGCAGAGCCATACATCCCACTTCGCGCTATCCGCCATCTCGAAAAGGGACGCGTTGTTATTTTTGGCGCCGGAGCAGGAATGCCATATTTCACCACCGATACCGTCGCCGCCCAGCGCGCACTCGAAGTTGGTGCCGGAGCATTGCTGCTCGCCAAGAGTGGCGTCGATGGCGTCTATACCGCTGATCCCAAGAAGGATGCCAGCGCCACTAAATATGATTCGATCAGCTTTGACGAAGTGCTCGCTAAGTCGCTCGCAGTCGCTGATGCCGCTGCCTTCAGCCTCTGCCGCGAAAATAAGCTCCCAATCGTCGTATTTGATCTGAAAAACAAGGGCAATATCGCTCGCGCTGTGCGTGGGGAAGCAATTGGTACGCTTGTCTCCTAAGTCCAATATTTGGGGGAGCAACGCGCATGTCAGATTTAAATAGCACCTTGGCCGATGCCAACGAAAAGATGAGCAAGGCAGTTGAGGTTGCTAAGGATGATTTCGCGGCGATCCGTACCGGACGCGCACACCCAGCGATGTTTCAAAAGATCATGGTCGACTATTACGGTACCTACACTCCGCTCGGACAACTCGCTACCTTCCAAGTCCCAGAAGCACGCATGGCATTAGTTTCACCATTTGATAAAGGTGCGATCGCTTCCATCGAGAAGGCGATTCGTGAATCAGATCTTGGTGTCAATCCAGCAAATGACGGTGGCGTCATTCGCGTGAACTTCCCACAATTAACAGAAGAGCGTCGTAAAGATTTTATTAAAGTTGCTCGCACCAAAGCTGAAGATTCGCGTATCTCAATTCGCAATATTCGTCGCGCAGCGATGGATACCTTCGCCAAGTTGGAGAAAGATGGCGAAGCGGGTAAGGACGATGTGGCTCGCGCCGAGAAAGAACTCGAGAAGCACACTTCAGATCACGTTGCGAAGATCGACGAACTCCTCAAGCACAAGGAGTCAGAGCTCCTCGAGGTCTAACCTCAACGAACTCAGATTCCCATGGATGACCTGCACTCGCTCAACGAAGCGATTAATCAGAAGGCTGGCCGCAAACTCCTGCCATCGATTCTGGTCTCCATCACAATTTTGGTTCTCGTCTTTGGCTCCCTCAAGATCAGCCCGGTAATTTTTGATCTTCTAGTGAGCATTGCGATGCTCCTGGGTATCAATGAGATTGTGCGCGCATACAAGGGCGGTGGCATTAACCTGCCAGCGCTTCCGCTCTATGCGGCGGCAGTCGGAATCCTTGGTGCGACGTGGTACGGAAATATCTCGGGCTTAGCGGTCGCTCTGGCAATCGCAATTCCCAATGTCATGGTCTACCTGCTGCTCCTGTCGCCCCTGGAATTTGTTAAGCGTTCTACCGCGGCAGTCTTCGCCATCTTTTATATCCCGTTTCTCGCTGGTTTTATCCTGCTCCTTGCTCACGATGGCAACCCGATCGGCAAGATCTTTACGCTCGTGGTCGTCGTAAGTTGTAATGACACCTTTGCCTACTTCTCTGGCGTGCTCTTCGGCAAGCATCCACTTGCTCCGCATATCTCGCCTAAGAAGACGTGGGAGGGGCTTGCAGGTGCGATCATCGCAACCACACTCGGCGCATCACTGGTATTTCACTTTGCACTTCATGATCACTGGTGGCTCGGTGCGCTCATCGGAATTTTGGGCGTAGTCACTGCAACCTGTGGTGATCTAATCGAGTCCGCTCTTAAGCGCGATCTTCATATTAAGGATATGGGTGCAATTCTGCCGGGCCACGGTGGAGTTCTCGATCGCGTTGATTCACTTCTATTCACGGCACCATCGGTGTGGTTCGTCTTCGAACTCATTGCCCACTTCAAGTTATAAGAGAGCTGACATGAGCGAAAATAGCCCCGAATCAACACCAGCAGCACTCAAGTTGGTCTTCGATGAACCAAAGCAGCGAGTCAAACCGCCTAAGCATTTCGCCGATTTAGATCCGGCTGGCCGCAAGGCCTTGGCGCTCGAACTTGGCATTCCAGCTTTTCGCGCCAATCAGGTAGCCACCCACTTTTTTACTCATCACAACGATGAGACCGAGACCTGGAGCGATATCCCGAAAGAGATGCGCTCACTCATGGCCGAAAAGTTCACACCAAAATTAATTACCTTAGTTCGCACCATTGAGTGCGATGGCGGAACAACCCGTAAAGATCTCTGGCGCTTACATGATGGCGTCTTGGTTGAGAGCGTCTTGATGCGTTACTCCGATCGCACGACTGTCTGCATCTCTTCTCAAGCTGGTTGCGGCATGAACTGTCCGTTCTGTGCAACAGGTCAAGGTGGGCTTACCCGCAATCTCACCGCTGGTGAGATCACCGCTCAAGTTGTAGCTGCTGCTCGCATCTGTGATTCTGGTGCGCTACCAGGCGGACCAACACGCCTCTCGAACGTTGTCTTTATGGGAATGGGCGAACCGCTTGCTAATTACAACGCAGTGATCCGCTCAGTTCGAAATATCACAGCCCCACAGCCAGATGGCCTTGGAATCGGTGCACGTTCTGTCACCGTCTCCACCGTTGGTCTCGTGAATGGCATTGAGAAGTTGATGGATGAAGATATTCCCGTAACGCTTGCGGTCTCGCTCCATACTCCAGATGATGAGCTTCGTGATTCGCTCGTTCCGATCAACTCTCGCTACAAGGTCAAAGAGGTCTTGACTGCTGCGGATAATTACGCGCAGAAGACCGGCCGTCGTTATTCGATCGAGTATGCACTTATCCGCGATATCAACGACCAAGCGTGGCGCGCCGATCTTCTCGGTCGCTTGCTGAAAAATCGCAACGCTCACGTCAATCTCATTCCGCTCAACCCAACTCCGGGCTCAAAGTGGACCGCATCACGACCAAGCGATGAGGCAACATTTGTCGCTACTCTAGAAAGTTATGGCGTTCCGGTGACCGTCCGTGACACTCGTGGTCGCGAGATCGACGGTGCATGTGGCCAGTTAGCGGCTTCTGAACTTGGCAAGTAACTCCATGCAATCGATCGTTATCTTGGGATCGACTGGCTCGATTGGCGTCCAGGCCCTAGAAGTGATCGCGGCAAACCCTGATCGTTTTCGCGTCCTGGCGCTCAGCGCTGGGGGAGCAAATCTTGAATTGCTCATAGAACAAGCGATCGCCTTTGGCGTTGAAGTTATTGGCGTGAGCAAGAATGGTGAGCGCGCGCGCGAATTAGTTGCTGCTCGGGGCGCATCAATCACCGTCATCGATGGAGCTCACGCGTCAACCGAGATCGCAGCGATTACCTGCGACATTGTGCTCAATGGCATCACTGGATCAATCGGATTAGCTCCAACTCTCTCCGCTCTGCAAGCTGGAAATAAATTAGCGTTAGCAAATAAAGAGTCGCTGGTTGCGGGCGGCGAACTTGTGATGAAGTTGGTTCGCGAGCGAGGTGCCGGCTATCTCCTTCCGGTTGACTCCGAACATAGCGCTCTCTACCAATGCTTCTTGGCTGGCAAGCGCAGCGAAGTGAAGCGTGCAATATTGACCGCGTCCGGCGGCGCATTTAGGGATCGTGCCGATCTTTCGGGTGTGACTCTGTCCGAAGCTCTGGCTCACCCAACGTGGTCGATGGGTCCAGTTGTTACGATTAATTCTGCAACCCTGGTCAATAAGGGCCTCGAGATTATGGAAGCTCATTACCTCTTTGATCTTCCCTACAACCAGATTGAAGCGGTCATCCATCCGCAATCTGTGGTGCATTCCATGGTCGAGTTCAATGATGGGGCAACGATCGCGCACGCTAGTCCGCCCAGCATGAAGGGGCCGATCTCGTATGCAATCGGAGCGACCGATCGTGTCGCTAAGGCGACCTCACCTATTGATTGGAGTGCGCCGCACACCTGGACTTTTGCACCTATCGATCCCAAGAAGTATCCGGCGATCGATCTGGCCAGACATTGCGGAACTCTAGGTGGGGCGCTCCCAGCAATCTTTAACGCCGCCAATGAGGTTGCGGTCGATGCATTTATCAATGGCCAGATCGCCTTTGTAGATATTGTGACAATTGTTGCCAAGAGCGTAGCCACACTCGAGAGCGCTTCGTCATCTGCGCCACGCGATCTCGCGGATGTCAGTGCCATAGAAGAGGATGCTCGTCGGGTTGCACAGGCGCTCACTGCAGTAACAAACTAAGATTGAACCGCGAAATAAAGGGGTAGAGAATGTCTTCGTTTCTTGGAGTAATGGCCTTTGTCGTTGCGCTTCTTATTTCCGTGATGCTCCACGAGCTCGGCCACTTCCTTTCAGCCAAGCGCTTTGGCATGAAGGTCACCGAGTTCTTCTTGGGATTTGGAACAAAGCTCTGGTCCTTCACTCGCGGTGAGACCGAGTTTGGTATCAAGGCGATTCCGGCTGGTGGCTACTGCCGCATTATCGGTATGTCGGTGCATGAAGAGCTCACCCCAGAAGAAGAGCCGCGCGCATTTATCGCCGCCTCGACTCCTAAACGGTTAGTCGTCCTCGCTGCGGGTTCACTCACTCACTTCGCCCTCGGCATCGTCCTCATCTTTGTGATCTTCTTTGGTATCGGCACCAGTGCCATTACGCCGACCATCGACTCCATCTTGCCGTGCCTCAACACCACCAACGCTCCGTGCACCGCGACATCAGCCCCATCACCGGCAACAAGCGCTGGCCTGCTGAAGGGCGATCGTGTGATCTCCATAAACGGCCAGAAGGTGACCAACTGGAGTAAAGATGTTCTGACTATCCGTCAATCTGCTGGCAAGGTGATCACTCTCGTCGTCTCGCGCGCGGGTCAACTCCACACCTTGATCGTGACCCCAGCTCCAGTA
>CAIZGZ010000130.1 GCA_903932695.1 uncultured Actinomycetes bacterium
GCCCCGTTGATCGCTAAGCGCAGCGCTCGAAGCAGCACCGAGAAAGATGCGGTAGCCGCGCAGTACGCTCTTGCCGATCAGATTAACCATGTCGATAGAATGAAGAGATGAAGATGAAAAAAGGCCTTGCCGGTTCGCTCCAACGCTACAAATTTATGGCGATCTGGTCCGGCTGTTGGTCCATCGCGCTCTGGTTTATCGCCGTCCCTGCGACCAGCTGGTTCCACAGCAAGCTCTTTATCTTCGCGGCTATCGCGATCATTCATGGCTTTACCTATCCGATCTACGTTCTCACGGCATTCGATTACTGCCTCAAGGCTCGTAAGAATCTCTTTGTCATTCTGATCTATATCGCAGCCGGTACCTTGCCGATCGCCTCATTTATCGCCGAGAAAAAGGCAACGGCTGATTTCAACAATCGGTGAGCAAGAGAAACGAGCTATTACGGCCCCTTAAGTCCGGGGTCAAGTCACTGCTGTATCCGCTCTATGAGCGCAGGCTGCTTTCACAATTAGATTTCACACAAACCCCACACCATGTTGGCGTGATCTTGGATGGCAACCGCCGCTGGGCTAAATCAAATTACGGCACAAGCGTTGAAGCTGGACATCGTGCTGGTGCACAAAAGATTGTTGAGTTGCTCAATTGGTGCGAAGAGGCCGATGTCAACATCATTACCTTGTGGTTACTCTCGACCGATAATCTCAATCGCGAACCGGCCGAGCTCGACGCGCTGTTGCGAATCATCGCCGCTGCGGTGGATCACCTTGATGAACTTGGACGGTGGGAGATCAAACCGCTAGGCGCGCTCGACCTGCTGCCAGAGTGGCTGCAGAGCAAACTCCGTGATGTTGAAAAGCGCAGTAAGGCGCGCACCAAAATCACCGTCAATGTCGCGATTGGCTATGGCGGGCGTCGGGAGATAGTCGATGCTGTCCGAAACTACATCCACGATGGCGTCGCGCATGGCCAGAGCGCTTCCGCTATCGCCGACGGATTAAGCGTTGAGGAGATTAGTAAGCACCTCTACACCGCGGGTACGCCAGATCCAGAATTAGTCATTCGTACTTCCGGCGAACAACGCCTCTCGGGCTTCCTGCTCTGGCAGTCGGCCCACTCCGAGTTCTATTTCTGTGAGGCCTACTGGCCGGATTTCCGTCGCGTTGACTTCCTGCGCGCGCTTCGCGCTTACGCCCAACGACATCGCAGATTCGGTCGCTAACCGTTCACTCATTTGATACGGGAATGTAACTTTTGCCTCCTGCGTGTCGCCGACCCACGGGGTCGGGCGAGTTTTAAGTTTTTGACATGGTTGCAAAAGCGGCTCGAAAGATCTACCTCCTTGATACCAGCGTTCTTCTCGCCGACCCGGCTGCGCTCGCGCGTTTTGCAGAGCACGAGGTCCTTATTCCGATCACAGTAGTGAGCGAACTTGAGACCAAGCGCGATCACCCGGAGCTTGGCTACTTTGCCCGAGCGGCACTTCGAACCCTCGATGACCTTCGCATCGCCAATGGTCGTCTGGATGAAGCGATCACCATCAATGAGCTTGGCGGAACCGTCCGGGTGGAGCTCAACCACTCAGATCTCTCCAAACTTCCGAGCGGCTTCCTGCGCGATAACTCGAATGACACCCGAATTCTGGCGATCGCCCACAATCTCAAGCGCGAGGATCGAGAGGTCGTTCTCGTCAGCAAAGACCTCCCGCTTCGAGTAAAGGCATCGTCACTCGGTATCGCAGCCGAGGAGTATCGCCACGAACTCGCGGCGACATCCGGTTGGACCGGAATGGTCGAGGCCGATGTTCCCGGATCTCTGATCGACGCCCTCTATGAAGCCGATCGGGTAGAGCACCCGCTTGGCCACGAACATCCATGCCACACCGGAATCGTCCTGCACTCCGAAAAGGGGAGCGCGCTCGCTCGGGTAACCCCAGATAAGAAGATCATGTTGGTCCGTGGCGATCGCACCGCCTTTGGTCTGCATGGCCGAAGCGCTGAGCAGCGCGTCGCGCTCGATATCTTGCTCGATAACGAGATCGGCATCGTCTCGCTCGGCGGTCGCGCCGGTACCGGTAAATCTGCGATTGCGCTCTGCGCCGGACTCGAGGCGGTCCTCGAGCGTCGCCACCACAAGAAGGTAGTGATCTTCCGGCCGCTCTACGCAGTCGGCGGGCAAGAGCTCGGGTATCTGCCTGGCAATGAGAACGAGAAGATGTCGCCCTGGGCCCAAGCGGTCTTCGATACGTTGGGAGCCTTGGTCAGTCAGAGCGTCATCGATGAGATTATCGACCGGGGTTTGATTGAAGTGCTACCTCTCACTCATATCCGCGGTCGCTCTCTCCATGATTCCTTTGTGATTGTCGATGAGGCGCAGTCGTTGGAGCGCGGAGTTTTGCTCACGGTGCTCTCTCGAATCGGCCAAGGGTCACGGGTGGTCCTCACTCATGACATCGCCCAGCGCGATAACTTGCGAGTCGGGCGCCATGATGGCGTGGTCGCGGTGGTCGAGTCGCTCAAGGGACACCCGCTCTTCGCTCACGTGACTTTAACTCGCTCCGAGCGATCGCCGATCGCAGCTCTGGTCACAGAGATGCTCGAAGAGCCCCTGAATTTCAGCTCCTAGTCTGAATTTCCACTTTCTTTGATATTCGCTAAAACCAGTAATTTATACTGATTTTAGCCCCGTGCGGACAAATCGGACATTTAGGATTCTATAGAGGCTGACCTGCACTTTTAATTTTGGGCTTTTCTGTGAATTTAATCTTTTTTTCGACTTACGCGGGTTCTAATTTGCCCATCGTTCACCCGTCTGTAACTCTCTAACCCTGATCGATCACCCAGAAGCTCTGGGTAGAGCAGGAAAGGAGGCAGAGATGACGTTCTCACCACGACGCAAACGCGCAGTTGTCCTTGCCGCTGCCTTTGCTTTCACGATCTTCGCATCGATCGATACCACCTACGCCCAGACCACCTTTGGTGAAGAGGTCTCGTTGGCGAATAACACCGGTGTAACTTCGGTCGTCGCGCCACTTACCCCCTCTGCCGCTCTGACGATTGAGTCGGGAGCAGTCAGCTTGGGAGATGGCGTTGCCGCCGATGCCGGCGAGATGGCGCTGGTCTCACTTGAGGCTCGCCAGGTCGAATTGGCCAAGACCCCAGCCGGCGCCCAACAGGTCGCGATTCAGTTGATCAACACCACCTACCACTGGTCAAAGTCACAGATCAGCTGCCTCAATACCTTGTGGAGCGGTGAGAGCCATTGGAATTACAAGGCCCACAATTACTACAGCGGGGCTACTGGAATTGCTCAGGCGATGCCGGCGAACAAGATGGATGTGGTCGCAACCGATTGGCGGACCAATCCGGTCACTCAGATCAAATGGGGTATCCGTTACATCTTCATTAGATACGGCACTCCGTGCAAAGCCCTGTCGCGCGAGCACTGGGCGGGCAACTACTAAATCGACTTAGGCGGGACGAGCGCCGATTGAAAGCGGCTTGCTGGTCTCCGCAAAAAAGTCATTCCCTTTGTCATCGACGACGATGAATGCCGGGAAGTTCTCGACCTCAATCTTCCAGACCGCCTCCATGCCGAGCTCTGGATAATCCAAGACCTCGACTTTTTTGATGCAATCCTGTGCCAGGCGCGCAGCCGGGCCACCAATTGAACCGAGATAGAA
>CAIZGZ010000131.1 GCA_903932695.1 uncultured Actinomycetes bacterium
ACCAAAGAAACAGTTGGGTTTCGGAGTAGAGATGTCTGGTCCTAAATGACAGCCATCTGCATACAGAATCGGTTCTTCTCGCGAGATTGAGATTTTGCCGCTCTGTGCTGATGCGCCAGTATCTAAAATCGTGAAAGACGCAATCGCAACCACAATCACCCCAAGCCCAAATTGCCAGAGTTTATTGACGCTGGTTTGGAAGCGGAGTGGGCTCTCGAAGTACCTATAAATCACGCCAGCCAAGGCGGTTGCGCTAAGAGCTATCAAGCAGCGCTCTGTGAGATTTAATCCTGAGTAGCGCGAGGCAAGAATGACAAAAAGTGGCCAGTGCACCAGATAGAGGGTGTAAGAGATATTGCCGATGTACGGCAACCCGGTTTTAGCGCTGATCGGTGCATTGGCGTAAATCACTAGAGCAGCGCTCAGTACCGCAGCGATTGTCGTAAACCCAGGAGTTTGGTGCGACGAGCTGATGGAGAGTGCAGAGATTGCAACTCCACCCCAACCCATGCACGCGACACAGACTTTTAAATTTGGCGAATAGTTGCTGGGTATAAAAACGAGGAGAGCACCAGCGATAAATTCCCAGGCACGAGTCCACGGTTGATAGAAGCCTGAGATTGCGTTCTGATGAGTTAAGAGAAATGAGATAACGACCGAGATGGGAAGAGTGATGAGGATCCAGAGTAAACGCTTGCGAAAAATGACGAGCAGAAGCAACGGCCAGAGCAGATAGAACTGCTCCTCTACGCCCAGTGACCAGAAATGGAGATAAGGCGAGGGGTCCATCCCCTGATTCATATAATTATTTTGTTGATGTGCGAAATAGAGGTTTGGTACAAAGAGTGAGGCCGCTAGAGATTCCTTAGCAATCTGATGGAGCGAAATGGCTGGAAGCAAGATCCGAGCGAAAACTGCGGTGAGCGCAATGACCAACAAGCTAGAAGGCAGCAGGCGCTTGGCTCGTTTGAGATAGAAATCATGGAGTGAATTCAGGAATTTGCCGTGGTAGCCAAGTAGGCGTTGCGTGATGACAAACCCCGAGATCACAAAGAAGATATCGACACCCAGGAAGCCACCTTTAACGGGGCCGATGTTGTAGTGATAGGCGATCACCAGGAGAACGGCGACGGCGCGCAGAGCCTGGATATCTGAGCGGAGAGCTCTCTGTGCAGCGGCGGCCATATCCAATTATCTCCTAAGGTTGGAGGAGTACGCTCTCGTCGTGCTCACACAGATCCTCAAGAAGTATTGCGCCCCATATAAAGGCCAAGTAGCGCTCATTTTGTTGATGTTGCTCGTCCAAGCCTTCGCCTCGCTCTACCTGCCCAATCTCAACGCTGACCTCATCAATAATGGTGTGGCTAAGGGCAATGTCGGATATATCTGGCATATCGGCGAGATTATGTTGGCCTCGTCCGCCCTAGTAATGGGTGCATCGATCTGGTTGGCATTCTTAGCCGCCAAGGTCTCAATGGCCTTCGGTCGTGACTTGCGCACCGCAGTCTTTACCGCGGTCGAAGGATTCTCTGCTCGTGAGCTCAACAAATTTGGTGCACCATCGCTGATTACTCGTAACACCAACGATGTTCAGCAAGTACAGCTCGTGCTCTTCATGGGATTCACGATGATGATCGGCGCACCTATTACCGGTCTTGGCGCAATCTTCATGGCGGTGCGTTCTAACGCACACCTCTCGCTACTTCTGTTAGTCGTTCTTCCGATTATGGCGGCGCTCATTATTACCTTGCTGCGCCGAATCGTTCCGGCTTTCCGCGATATGCAGATCAAGATTGATCGCATCAATTTAGTCTTGCGCGAACAAGTTTCTGGCGTTCGCGTTATCCGAGCATTTGTGAAGACCCGTCAAGAGGAAGAACGCTTTGCCGATTCTTCCCGCGATTTGATGGCCACCCAATTACGGGTCACTCGCACCTTTGCGATCATGTTTCCATCGCTTTCCTTAATTTTGAATCTATCGTCTGTTGCGGTGATCTGGTTTGGTGCAAAATTGATCGATCAGAACAAGCTCCCAATCGGCAATATGACCGCATTCTTGACTTACATCATGCTCATTCTTTCGTCGGTGATGATGGCTGTCTTCATGACGCTCCAAATTCCACGCGCAGCAGCGTGTGCTGAGCGAATCCAAGAAGTGCTAGATACGCCGTCTTCGGTTGTTGACACTCTGAACCCACAATCCCCTGCTGTCCGTGCCGGTGTGGTCGAGTTTAAAGACGTTGAATTCCGCTACCCAGGCGCTGAAAATCCAATCTTGACCGGAGTCTCATTCACCGCTCACCCTGGGCAATTTACGGCGATTATCGGCTCAACCGGTTCGGGTAAAACAACCCTGCTCAATCTCATTCCACGTTTTATCGATGTCACCGACGGTTCGATCTTGCTCGATGGGATTGATGTACGAGAGCAATCACTTGAATCGATCTGGAGTGA
>CAIZGZ010000132.1 GCA_903932695.1 uncultured Actinomycetes bacterium
AAGCCATATGTGGCCGGCGGCGCCTACATCTCTCGCATGAGTAATTACTGCAAGGGTTGCGCATACAACCCCAAGAATCGAACCGGCGAGGATGCCTGTCCATTCACAACTCTCTATTGGGATTTCCTCGATCGGCATAAAGAGAGCTTTGCTTCAAATCATCGGATGAAGCAGCAGTATTTTGGACTCAATCGACTCAGCGACCTCGATCAGATTCGCCAGCGAGCAGAGCAGATTCTCTCCGGGCTGGATAAAGGCGAGATTTAACCCAAAAGAACACCGCACTCTGGATAAGCCGATTAGACTCTTAGAATGAAAAGGTCAATCGCTGGACTGCTTGCAATCACAAGCCTATTTATTGGAGTGCCGCTCGCTCACTCCCAGACATCAGCTGATTACACCTCTCAATATCTACCAAAAGTTCTCTCGCTCTCGATGCTCGCCCCGCATTATGGATTTGATGCTCAAGGCAATCTCAATTCAATTTCAAGCCAAGTGACTCTCTCGGCGAAGATTCATCGCAATGCAATCTCCTACTTTGAACTATTGATGACGAATTCCACGCCAACCGCCCCAGCGTCAACAAATGTGGTCTGTCAAAACTTCATCTCTCTGTGGGGTGGTGATCCTCTCGGAGCGCAAAATGGTGTTGCGATCCCCATCCAATCTCGATCTGCATCTGGTGATTGGTATGTAGAGAAGTCGGTTTTCAATGTTTATGTAAGCAATACGAACGTTGCACCATGTGCGGGTAAATATATTCTGAGTGGAATCAGCATGTACGACGTGGCCGGGCGTGATCTCACTGTGGCGCTTGCTGCTCCGAGCGACAAGAAGGCAATTAGCCTGCAGTACTCCACGCTCTGGACGGACTTGGGGCCAAAGAACCCCTTTGTTCCATGCGTTGAGGCGCCTTATGCAAATTTGAATCCTGCTCCGGTAGTAAGAACACTCTGCGATCAGAATCTCACCTGGCAGACAGTCGGTTTAACGTACGTAAAGAATCAAGCCCAGACGGTTCCGCTACCAACTATCGTGGATTATCAGCCACAACTCGTTGCTGCGCTCTTGCAATTAACCGCAACCCAAATTCTTTATAAGGCCGAGGTTGCGCTCTTAGCTAAGACAAATACCAGCTATACCGCCCTTCAATCCAAGTTAGCCCTGATCTGCGCAACAACCCCTAAGCCGGCTCATTGCTAGCTTAGGGGTTGTGCATCACTTCTTACTTTGCTGGGATCGGCATTAATTACGCTGAAATTTTGCTCTTCTTAGGTTGACGGAGATCAAACCAAGCGATGAGGGTCAGAATCGGTAGCAAGATATCGGTAAAGATAAAGATCGGAAATTGATGTAAGTAACTTACATAAGCGTTGCCGGTCTCAATATCCAATGTGATGTGAGAGACGATCAAGGAGACTGGCCAGAGAAGTGCGGTGAATGGCAAGAATCGAATTGCGCCTTTCTTACCTGCAGCCGTAAGGAAGAGAATTATTGGTGACCCGGTCGACAAGAGCACCCAGCCAACAGTTGAGACTGTTAATTCAACGCGGCGAACAATATTTGGGTTCTTGAGTGGGTTGAAGAAATAGAAGTGAGGGAAGGTTGCAATAGCTAACCAGTAGCCGATCAAAATCGTTGCTGCGAGCAACGCGACCGTAAAGCTCAGTTGTTCGAATCTCTTCTTTCCCATTTTCGTCTCCCTATTTTTCTTTCGCTAATTGTTGCATTTGTTTCGTGAAGTAGTGCTTATTGGCTTTGGTACGTACCGGTAAAGTCGATTGTGGACGATGTTGTGAACTCTCCGGCTGGTCCTGTGGCAAGTGAGTTGTTGGTCAATGCTTCGAGTGAACCATTCCCGGTAGATGTGTCATAAAGTGAGAGTGTTGTGCTGCCGGCAAGAACGCGACCCATAATGGGGAAGATATTTGAACCGATCATGGCATCGCCGCCGGTGATGAATGTGGTCTTCGCGGCTGGGAATGGCAGGCTGATTGAGTATGCGCTGCCGGGTCCAGAAAGAGAACAGCCAGTGAAAATAATATTCGCGGTG
>CAIZGZ010000133.1 GCA_903932695.1 uncultured Actinomycetes bacterium
CTCGCTGCCGCAATCGCAGCGGCTCCAGCTAAATAATTTATTTAGTACTTAGCCAACCATCTCTTGATCGAAGCCGTTATCGGCGTGCGTGCACTCTTTATTTGCTGGGTTGGTAGCGCAAGAATCACAGAGCAAAATCAAACTGTGGCAGGTGACCGTTCCGCAGTTATAGAACTGCTTCGTTGGCGCCTGGCAAGCTTCGCATTCACCGATAGTTTTTGTCTCATCGCTAAAGTCAATCGTCATTCGGGCATCGAAGGTGTAGAGCGAGCCTTCCCACAAACTCTCATCACCAAATTTATTTCCGTACCGAACTATGCCGCCGTCAATCTGATAAACCTCTTCGAAGCCGCGCTTAACCATCACCGCTGAGAGAATTTCGCAGCGAATTCCGCCAGTGCAATATGTAACGATGGGCTTGCTCTTGAGGTGGTCGTATTTTCCAGATTCAATCTCAGAGATGAAGTCACGGCTGGTATCAACATCGGGCACGATCGCATTCTTGAATTTGCCGATCTTTGCTTCAAAGGCATTGCGACCATCGAAGAAGACAACGTCATCGCCACGCTCTTCTACTAGTTTGTCGACCGCCCAAGGCTTGAGGTGGACGCCACCGTTAACAACGCCATTTTCATCGACCTCAACTTCGTGAGGTGCTCCGAAGGCAACGAGCTCTGGCTTGACCTTGATACTCAAGCGTGGAAATTCGCTACCGGTTCCATCCGACCATTTGAAATCGATCTTTCTAAAACCAGGATATTTCTTGGTGGCGCTCACATACTTTTTGAGTGCGCTCATATCGCCACCGAGTGTTCCGTTGATGCCGCTGCCAGCAATGATGACTCGACCGCGCAAGCCGAGTGAGTGCGCCAAATTTTGCTGCCAGAGTCGGATCGCTTCTGGATCAGAGAGTGGGGTGAAGCCGTAGAACAAGATTACTTTTTGGAGTTCACCGTTGACGCGCGTTTCCATGCCTTTATTCTACCGAGCCAAACCCATGCTGAGAGCACGAGCAAGATCAGGCTAAAGCCGAAGAGCAGATCTTCGAGCGGGGCACCTGCAAGTCGCTTTCCGAGGATGGTGCGAGGGTCATACATCACGATATTTCGCGAGGTCAGCCACCAATTAGTCAGCAGCTGGAAAGGCAAGATAATCGCATAGCTTGTCCAAAAAGCTTTTCGGCGAATCAACGAAGTCTTCAGCACGAGGAGATCTATCACGAGTGAGAAGGCGATTGAACTGAGAGCAAGCGCTGTATAACTCATTGCTGCTCATCTCCGATTACCCAATGTGGTCTACGAGTGCGAACCGCCTCTAGTGTCATGATGGCTGCAATCGGAACAATGAGAAAGAAGAGATATTCCTCAAGCGGAATATGAAACGGGCCGTGCACGCCAAGAATTTGTTTGGGATCAAAGTGCCACTGCTTGCGGCTGATCGCATACGCATCCCAAGCAATGAAGAGGGCTGCCACCGGTGCGATTGCTAATACCAAGCGCCGCAGCTGTCGAAGTACACCTACCTTAAGAAAAATTTCGAGCCAGAACGAACCCAGCACAGTGAAGATGAGCATTGCTAGGTAGCCCAGATGTAACATGGCTAGATTCTCGCACGATTTCCAGGACGAATCTGGTTAAATTCAGATATGACTCCGTTAAGCCTAGTAATTCTTATCTGTGCTGGAATATCCGCGCTCTGCTGGATCTTATCTCTCATCACACATGAACATTCCTGGGTCGATCGCATCTGGTCGATCGCACCGGTTATCTATCTCTGGGTCTTCGCGGCAAAAGCTGGAATGCACAATTCGCGCCTGGATTGGATGGCGGTATTAGTCACGCTATGGGGCGCACGCCTCACCTTTAACTTTGCGAGAAAAGGTGGATATAGCGGAGTTGAGGATTACCGTTGGGAAGTTCTGCGCAACTCTATGAAGGGTTGGCAATTCTCACTCTTTAATATTTTCTTTATCGTGATCTATCAAAATTTTCTGATCTTGCTGATGACCCTGCCTACACACGAGGCCTACCTGCATCGGAGTAAGCCGCTTAGCGCACTCGACATCTTCTTTATCGTGGGCTTCTTAGCGCTGTTGCTTGGTGAGACGATCTCAGATCAACAACAGTGGAACTTCCACCAGCAAAAGCAGGCTGCACGCGAAGCCGGCACACCTCTGGCTAGTGGCTTTTTGCAGACCGGTCTCTTTAAATACTCACGCCATCCGAATTACTTCTTCGAACAAGCCCAATGGTGGGTGATCTTCTTTATCGGGGCGATCGCCGCAGGTTCATTCTGGCAATGGACTTTGGCCGGTCCGGTTCTCCTTACCCTGCTCTTTGTGGGTTCGACCAACTTCACCGAGAAGATCTCGCTTTCAAAGTACCCGGAGTACGTGGATTACCAAAAGCGCACCTCTGCGGTCATTCCATTCTTCCCAAAACGGAAGTAGTTTAAGTTTCAACTATCTGCTACTATTCAGATATGTCATTAACCCCAGCCCTCTACATCGGCCACGGTGCGCCGATGTTGCTCGATGACCCCATCTGGAGTGGGGAGCTCTCGCAATGGTCACAATCCATGGCGAAACCGACTGCGATTTTGATCGTGAGCGCGCACTGGGAGTCAGCGCCACTTACCCTCGGAACGACAACGCAGGGCACACCGCTGATCTACGACTTTGGTGGCTTTGATCCCAAGTACTACAACCTTCAGTACGCGGCGCCTGGTGCACCGGAATTAGCGGCACGAATCAAGGCTTTGATC
>CAIZGZ010000134.1 GCA_903932695.1 uncultured Actinomycetes bacterium
ATCAGCATCTCCGGCGCCTTCAACGATTGTTGTCTCTTCTTTTCCAACAACAACCTTGCGAGCGCGACCTAGGAGATCCATGGTTGCTGCTTCGAGCTTGAGGCCAACCTCTTCTGCGATCACAGTTGCACCCGTCAAGATCGCAATATCTTGCAACATCGCCTTGCGACGATCACCAAAGCCTGGTGCTTTTACTGCAACTGAGCGGAATGTGCCACGAATCTTGTTGACTACGAGTGTTGCAAGCGCTTCACCCTCAACATCTTCAGCCAAGATGAGAAGCGGCTTACCTGATTGCATCACCTTTTCAAGGATAGGAAGAAGGTCCTTGATATTTGTGATCTTTGAGCTGGTGATCAAGAGATATGGATCTTCAAGTACAGCTTCCATGCGATCTGAATCGGTTGTGAAATAAGGCGAGATATAACCCTTATCAAAGCGCATACCTTCGGTGAGCTCTAACTCGAGACCGAATGTATTGCTCTCTTCGACGGTGATGACGCCCTCTTTGCCGACCTTATCCATCGCTTCAGCGATCATCTCGCCGATCGTTGTATCGGCAGCAGAGATCGATGCGGTTGCAGCGATCTGCTCTTTGGTATCGACGGTCTTTGCGTTGGCTTGAAGCTGGGCAGAGATAGCTTCGACAGCTTTCTCGATACCGCGCTTGAGCGCCATTGGATTTGCACCAGCTGCAACGTTGCGAAGTCCCTCGCGCACCATTGCCTGTGCCAAAACTGTTGCGGTTGTGGTTCCATCGCCAGCGACATCATCTGTCTTCTTGGCAACTTCCTTCACTAAATCTGCGCCGATTTTCTCCCAAGGATCATCGAGTTCGATCTCTTTGGCGATGGAGACACCATCGTTGGTGATTGTGGGTGCGCCCCACTTCTTCTCAAGAACAACATTTCGACCGCGGGGCCCAAGGGTTACCTTGACTGCATCTGCGAGTACGTTCATGCCTCGCTCTAGACCGCGACGGGCCTCTTCATTAAAGGCGATCATCTTTGCCATCTTTAGGACTCCTCTTAATCTTGCAACGATTAATTTTTAGCAATCACACCCTAAGAGTGCTAACGCCAAATCTATCCCTACGCGGGATTTCGAGCAAAACGAGAGTGAGGGGCTGGGGCAGGCTTGAATGACCCTTGAATGAACTAGGAGAGGGTAAAGCCGGCCGAACGGGTGGTGGTACGGGCCTCGCGCAGGCGACGTAGCCGCTTGACCAGCATAGGAGCGGCTAGGAGCGCCTCCGGGCGGTCGATCAGGTTGTTGAGGAGTTGGTAGTACTTAGGAGGGGTGAGGTTGAAGAGCTCCTTGATCGAGGACTCCTTAGCGCCGGCATAACGCCACCATTGGCGTTCGAACTCCAGCACCTTTACCTCAAGCTCGGTCAAACCGCTTGCGGCAGAGATCTCTGAAAAATCCTGGGTGGCAAGCGCCGCGTTCTCCATCTGCTCCATGGGCGCAATACTAAGACGCACCCCTGACAAATCGGGCATATCTGACAAGAGTCAGTGCGAGTGTGTCGCGTCTAACCGGCTATCCGCCTATCCATCCAGCCGTTTAGCTTCGGCCACAATTCGCTTTGCCATCGTGGGAAAGATCAGGCCATGGAAGGGATAGACCACGGCCCAATAGAGATGTCCACCCATGCCGTGCGGTTGGAAGGTCGCGCGTTGGGTGAGTTTGCGTACGACTTCTCCTCCGCTCGCACTTTGCTGACGCTCTTCAGTAAGTGTGAAACTGAGC
>CAIZGZ010000135.1 GCA_903932695.1 uncultured Actinomycetes bacterium
CAAACCATTCACTCTCCCAATACTTGCTGCTCGGCAACTCCGCTTCAGCAAATGCGCGTGAGATAGCAGAACGAGATAGCGCACAGCTGCCACCGAATTTCCGACTGATTATCGTCGAAGGCGAAGAGCTCACTCCGGTCCAGAGCGCATTGCAAGATTTCGTTGAACGCAATGAGCTGACTCTGATCGGACCAATTCCTCACGGAAAGCGGCGCGATGAGGTCCGATTGATCCTCAAAACACCTCGACTTTGCGCACCGGCGGTGATTATTCGATTAACGGAGATCAACCGAGTGCTCAGTCTGCGCAGATCACCCCTGATTCGCAGTTATATAGATCCCTACGACCTGGAGATCTAACGGCTAGAATACGAGGATGTCCATCCAACCTATCCGGCTTTTCGGCGATCCGGTTCTCACAACACCCGCTCTACCTGTCACCACCTTTGACAAGGAGCTGCGAACCCTCGTCCGAGATCTCACCGATACGATGCTAGAAGCTCCTGGGGCAGGGCTAGCGGCGCCTCAGATCGGCGTTGGCCTTCGGGTATTCGTCTGGGATGTCGACGATGAACTTGGACATTTGATCAACCCATCCCTTGATCTGAGCGATGAACTCCAAGATGGCGAAGAGGGTTGTCTTTCGTTTCCTGCTCTTCGATATGAGACTCCTCGTTCAATGCGCGTTGTTGCCAAGGGTTTTAATATGCATGGTGAGCCAATTACGGTTGAGGGGAGCGAATTTCTCGCTCGAGCCATTCAGCATGAGACCGATCACCTTGATGGAATCCTCTTTATTGACCGATTACGCGATGAAGATCGCAAGGCTGCGATGAGAGAGATTCGCGAGAGTGAATGGTTCAACGAGGCGTCGGCCCAAGGCAACGTGCCAGTCTTTAAAGTTTCGCCTCATGCAACACGTGGATTAGGGATTTAATTACTTGCAAATTTCTGTCGCTTCCTCATCGCTCCTCGCTATACCCGTGATCGAATCGATTATGGCGTCAGAGCACACCCTTGGCTCCATCATCACAACCCCCGATAAGAAGAGTGGTCGAGGACAGGCGCTGACCCAGACCGCGTTAGCAACCTGGGCGGATGAAAGGGGGATTCTGGTTGCTAAACCAGAAAGCACCTCGATGCTTAATCAGCATCTGCTGAGTGCTCAACCTCAACTCATCGTCACGCTTTCCTACGGCCGTATGATCCCGGTAGAACTTCTGCATGGTCCACGATTTGGCTGGCTCAATGTTCACTTCTCCTTGCTGCCTCGTTGGCGGGGCGCTGCGCCAGTGCAATGGGCGCTGATGGAAGGCGACGCCACAACGGGAATCTCAATCTTTAAACTCGATAAAGGAATGGACACCGGTCCGATCTTCTTCCAAGAAGAACTCGCGATTGAGGAGAGCGATACAACTGAGTCGCTCTTAGAATCAATGTCTCAGATAGCCGGTCAGCGGATTCTTGAGGTTGTTACAAGCATTACGAAGGCGACCAAACCCGTAGCTCAGCCCAATGCCGGGGTCACCCTTGCGCCTAAAATCTCCAAAGAGATGGCAGAGCTGGATTGGCGTTCACCTGCAGATTCCCTGCTTCGTAAATCACGAGCATTACAGCTTCGACCTGGTACATGGTCAACTTTTCGTGGAGCGCGAATCGCGATCGGTTCGCTCAGCGAATCCTTGGAGCTTAACGAATTATCCAACCCTGGCGAGATCTCCTTCGTCAACGGCAAATTGTTGGTCCGATGCGCAGATAGCGTTCTTGAAATCAGTGATGTTACTCCAGCTGGCAAGAAAAGTATGAGCGGAGCGGATTTCGCTCGTGGGGCAAGACTTACTCCCGGTGAGGGTTTTCAATCTGGCGAGGGCAGCGAGAAAGAGGCATAAATGGCCAACGTTGGACGCAAGCCAAAACCAGATCCAGTTCGGCTCCTCGTATTTAACTTGTTGACTCAAGTCAATCGAGAAGGAGCTTATGCCAACCTTCGTCTTCCAGAGTTGCTTAAGAGCTCGGATCTGATTGAAAGAGATCGAGCATTTGCAACCGAGCTCGGCTACGGAACGCTCCGGATGCAAGGAAAGCACGATGCCTTTATTCGAGAGAAGTCGAGTAGACCATTCGATGAACTAGATCCAGCGCTAGTAGATCTTTTAAGAATGGGTCTGCATCAACTCAACGAGATGCGGGTACCCGATCATGCCGCGGTCGGCGAGACGGTAGAGGTAGCCCGTATGGTGGTCGGGGAGTCGAAGGCAAGTTTTATTAACGCTCTCCTTCGAGAAGCTACCCGTAACCCTCAATTTTACGATCAATATGAGCTCGTCGAATCAGATACACCCAAACAGATGAGAGAGAAACTTTCCATCCTTCACTCGCATCCAGAATGGGAAGTGGCATCGTTCTATGATCAATTGCAGGACTGGCACAAAGTGGAGTCCTTACTTCGAGCCAATAATGTACCTGCCAGACCTCACCTGATCGCTTGGCCTGGTCGATCGACGCCAGAGGAATTGATGCAGATCGGCGGAACTCCACTCCCGTGGGTGAAGTATGGAGTTCTCTCCGAAAAAATGCCGAGTGAGTATTCCGCTATTCACGAACGTCGCGCCGGAGTGCAAGACAAGGGTTCCCAGCTGATAGCTGAAATCTTTCTTCAGACTGCGGAGCCCGCTGAAGTTGAATCGAACGAAAGCACGCTTGCGTGGCTAGATATGTGTGCTGGACCAGGGGGAAAGGCCTCGGCGCTCTACACCTCATTGAGCGTTCGACGTCCCCAGGATTCCTTCTTGGCAAATGAACCGATGGAACACCGGGCAAAATTGGTGGCCCAAGTCATTCCAGGCGAATTAGTCAGTGTCGGCAAAGGTCAAGATCTTGTTCAATCCGAAGCGCGCTTCGATCGGATCATGATTGATGCGCCATGCACGGGACTTGGCGCGCTGCGTCGTCGCCCCGAAGCAAGATGGCGTCGAACCCCTTCAGATCTCAAAGAGCTCGTGCAGATTCAAAAGGAGCTACTGCATGCTGGTGCGCAGATTCTCAAGCCAGGAGGAATCCTTGCCTATGTCACGTGCTCTCCTCATATCCTCGAGACCAAAGCTCAGGTCCTTGAATTCTTGAAAAAACACCCGGATATGGAGCTATTGAGCATCGAGCCGTATCTTCCTGAAACAGCTCCGCGCGAATTGCTTACCTCAGATGGCGCTCTGCAGCTGTGGACCGATCGCGATGAATCTGACTCCATGTTTATGAGTCTTTTCATTAAATCAAAGTAGGGTTCACATAGAGTATGGCTATGAACGCAGTAAGAATCTGTCCGAGCATTCTAAACGCCGACCATAGCCGGTTGCTCGAGGAGATCGGGCGAGTGGCAACCGCGGATCTGCTTCATCTTGATGTGATGGATGAGATCTTTGTTCCAAACAAAACGTTCTCACTAGAAGAGTCACGAGAGATTATCTCCGCTAGCCCTATTCCCGTCGATACTCATTTGATGATCATCAATCCTGACGAGGCAGCCATACTGTATGCGCAGGCCGGAAGCGCGAGTGTGACGTTCCACTTAGAAGCGAGCTCAAATCCCAGCCAGACACTCAAGGCAATCCGTGGGGCCGGTGCTCGCGCCGCCATCGCGATCAAGCCAGCGACCCCATTTCATGAGGTTGAGCCACTGCTGGATGATCTCGACATGCTTTTGATCATGACGGTTGAGCCCGGCTTTGGCGGTCAGAGCTTCATGAGTGATCAGATGGGCAAGGTTCGGGAGGCGGCTGAGGCTATTTCACGACTGACTCACCATAAGCCATGGTTGCAAGTCGATGGTGGAATCTCATTAGAGACTATCGGGATAGCCGCACAAGCTGGCGCGGATACCTTTGTCGCAGGAAGCGCCATCTATAAGGCCGATGACTCAACGAAAATGATCGCAGCACTGCGCGCCCAAGCCCAGGAAATCCACAACGCATAGCACGAACCTTCATCTACAATGACGGAGTGAAATCTTTCGATCAACTCTTTTCTGAGCTCTCTCAGATCGCTGCTAACCGCCCCGA
>CAIZGZ010000136.1 GCA_903932695.1 uncultured Actinomycetes bacterium
GCGCGTGGGCCAAGGTCTGATCGAAGCATTCTCGACTACCTGCGAATCATGCGGTGGCCGCGGAATTCACATCCATTCTGAGCCAGTCCGCAAGGTCGAGCTCGACAAGGATATGGATCAGCGCTACGTCCCAACCTCGTATGATGAGGATGGCGAGGAAGTTCCAGCCGAGAAGCGTTCGTCCGACAAGGGCAATCGCAACGGCAACAACCGGAATAACCAGCGAAACCATCAGAAGGGTGGCAACTCTGGCCGCCAGGAGCAGAAGTCGACCGATGAGGCAGCAGTTGCTAGCCCGGATTCGGTCAGCCCAGCTGCCCCTGAGTCTGATTCCAGCGCCCCTGAGCAGAGTTCTGGCTCATCCGGCCAGCCACGTAAGCGCCGCCGGGCGGTGAGCAGCGGGGTAATTACCCCCTCTTAACCCCAGCCTGACCAGCGTGACCAGTTTGACCTAGGGGCGGCCTAATCCGTACCCTTACCCTCTGGCCGTAAAAAGCCCGTTCATCCATCCGTTAGATAGAGAAGCACTTTTAAAGGGAGTTACCGTGTACGCGATTGTTAAAGCTGGCGGCCGTCAGGAGAAGGTTGCTGTTGGCGACACGATTACAGTTGATCGAATTGATGCAAAGGTAGGCGCATCGGTTAATTTCCCTGCTCTCCTTCTCGTTGATGGTGCAACCGTCACAACAGATGCAAAGACCTTGGCAGCAACAAAGGTCACAGGCGAGATCGTCGAAGAGACCAAGGGTCCAAAGATCGACATCCTTCGCTACAAGAATAAGACTGGCTATCGCCGTCGTTCAGGTTTCCGTTCCCAACTTACGCGCGTGAAGATCACCGCGATTGCAAAGTAGGAGGCAAGTAAATGGCAAGTAAAAAGGGCGTCTCCTCGACTCGAAATGGTCGCGACTCCAATGCTCAATACCTCGGTATTAAGCGCTTTGGTGGTCAGGTAGTGGAGAGCGGTGAAATTCTTGTTCGCCAACGCGGCACAGTTTTCCACCCAGGCAAGAATGTAGGAATCGGTAAGGACGACACACTATTCGCACTAGCAGCAGGCGCCGTTGAATTCGGTCGTGCTCGTGGTCGCAAGGTAGTAAATATCGTTCCGGTTGTTGCTTCAGTCGCCTAAATAAGCGGAATTAACTTCAGGCGGGTCCGCGTACTGCGGGCCCGCTTTTTTATTCAGTGAAAAATGACAATCAATATATTTAGCTTAAGAATGTGAAAGGGGAGTGAAATGGCAACATTCGTTGATCGAGTAACTCTCCATGCTTCTGCTGGTAGCGGAGGCGATGGTTGCGTATCTATTCACCGTGAAAAGTTCGTCCCACTCGGTGGACCAGATGGTGGCAATGGCGGACGTGGTGGCGACATCATTCTTGTTGTTGATGACGGCGTAACTACTCTTCTTGATTTCCACCACTCACCTCATCGTCGCGCAACCAATGGTCGTCCAGGCTATGGCGATTATTGCAACGGTGGCGAAGGTGCTGACCTCGTGCTCGCTGTTCCTAATGGAACAGTCGTTAAAGATTATTACGGAAATGTTCTTGCCGATTTGATCGGAGCAGGAACACGCTTTATTGCAGCA
>CAIZGZ010000137.1 GCA_903932695.1 uncultured Actinomycetes bacterium
GATACACCACTTGCTGCGCTCTCGAATAAGCCACGCCTACTCTTTGATTACTTCGCTCAACTCTTTGCCCAAGTAACAAACCCTCCGCTCGATGCTATTCGTGAAGAGATGGTCACAAGCTTGGCGCTCACTATTGGTGGCGAAAGCAATCTGCTCAATCCCGGTCCAGATTCATGTCGTCAGATTGCGCTGGATTTCCCGGTGATCGATAACGATGAACTCGCCAAGATGATCCACGTCAACGCTGATGACGAGCACCCTCACTTCGCGAGCCATGTGGTTCGCGGCCTCTTCCATGTTTCCGGTGGGGGAGAAGCGCTTCGCTCTCGAATCGAAGAGATCCGAGCCGAAGTCTCCGAAGCGATCGCACAAGGTGCGCGCTTGATCGTGCTCTCAGATCGTGATGGCGATTCAGAGGAAGCACCTATTCCTTCTCTACTCCTCACTGCAGCAGTGCATCATCACCTCATTCGTGAACGTACGCGCACCCAGGTCTCATTGATTATCGAAAGCGGTGAAGTTCGCGAAGTGCACCACGTTGCACTTCTCATCGGCTTCGGCGCATCCGCAGTCAACCCATATCTCGCAATGGAGAGCGCAGAGGATCTCGTTCGACAAGGACAGATCACGGGAATTACTCCTGAGAAGGCCGTTGCAAACCTCATTAAGTCACTCGGCAAGGGTGTGCTCAAGGTGATGTCCAAGATGGGTATCTCTACCATTGCCTCCTACCACGGTGCTCAGGTCTTTGAAGCTATCGGCCTCTCTCAAGAAGTGGTCGATGAATACTTCACTGGGCTTACCTCACGTCTTGGTGGAGTAACACTCGACACCCTCGCTGAAGAGACGATTAAGCGCCATCACATCGCCTATCCACCTATGGGCGAAGTTCCTGGATCCAAGAAGCTCTCAATCGGTGGCGAATACCAGTGGCGTCGTGACGGTGAACCGCATCTCTTCAACCCGGAGACGGTCTTTAAGTTGCAGCACGCAACTCGCACCAAGCGCTATGACATTTTTAAGCAGTACACAAATCTCGTCAATGATCAATCGAAGAATTTGATGACGTTGCGCGGACTCTTCCAGTTCAAGCAGGGGGTTCGCCCAGCAGTCCCACTTGAGGAAGTCGAGCCAATCTCGGCGATCATCAAGCGCTTTGCAACAGGCGCGATGTCATACGGTTCGATTTCGCAGGAAGCTCACGAAACGCTCGCTATTGCCATGAATCGCATCGGTGGAAAATCGAACACTGGTGAAGGCGGCGAAGATCCATCTCGTAACACGCCAGAAGCTAACGGCGATTCAAAGCGCTCTGCCATTAAGCAGGTTGCGTCGGGTCGATTTGGCGTCACAAGTGAATATCTCGTGAGCGCTGAGGATATCCAGATCAAGATGGCCCAAGGTGCAAAGCCTGGCGAAGGTGGACAGCTGCCGGGCAACAAGGTCTATCCGTGGATCGCGCAAGTGCGTTACTCAACGCCTGGTGTGGGTCTGATCTCGCCACCACCTCATCACGACATTTATTCGATTGAAGATCTTGCTCAACTCATCCATGATTTGAAGAACGCAAATAAGAACGCCCGCGTTCACGTCAAACTTGTTGCTGAAGTAGGAGTAGGAACCGTTGCCGCTGGTGTTTCGAAAGCACACGCAGATGTCGTGCTGATTTCGGGCCACGATGGCGGTACCGGCGCATCACCACTCACCTCACTCAAGCATGCAGGTGGTCCATGGGAGCTCGGCCTCGCCGAAACTCAGCAGACCTTGATGCTCAACGGTTTGCGTGATCGCATCGTTGTTCAAGTCGATGGTCAGATGAAGACCGGTCGCGACATCGTGATTGCGGCGCTCCTCGGTGGCGAAGAATTCGGATTTGCAACCGCTCCGCTCGTCGTCTCTGGTTGCGTCATGATGCGCGTCTGTCATCTCGATACCTGCCCAGTAGGTGTCGCTACTCAAAATCCAGAGCTACGCAAGCGCTTCTCTGGCAAACCTGAGTTTGTCGAGACCTTCTTCGAATATATCGCTGAAGAAGTGCGTGAAATTCTTGCAGAGCTTGGCTTTAGATCTCTCGAAGAAGCGATCGGCCAAGTGGAATCACTCGATACTCGTGATGCGATCGACCATTGGAAGGCGAGCGGTCTCGACCTCTCACCACTTCTTAAGGCCCCACTTTTTGCCGGCGCCCGCAAGAACACTGAGGTCCAAGATCACGGTCTCGCTGCTGCACTCGACAATTCATTGATCGAGCGCGCCCAAGCCGCAATCACCGCTGGTCAACCAGTTCGCATTGAGTCACCAGTCGGGAACGTCAACCGTACGGTTGGCACCATGCTTGGTGCCGAAATCACTCGCCATCATGGTGGTGCAGGGTTAGCTGAGAACACCGTTGAAGTCGAACTTCGTGGCTCTGCCGGACAATCGCTTGGCGCATTTATTCCTCGCGGTCTCACGCTTCGACTCTTCGGCGACACTAACGACTATGTCGGCAAAGGCCTCTCCGGTGGACGTGTCATTGTTCGACCAGATGAGAAAGCGACCTTTAAGTCAGAAGAGAACGTGATCGCCGGAAACGTCATTGGATACGGTGCCACCAGCGGAGAGATCTTTATCCGGGGCATCGTCGGTGAGCGTTTTTGCGTTCGTAACTCTGGTGCGACTGCGGTCGTTGAAGGAGTTGGCGATCACGGTTGTGAATATATGACCGGTGGAGTTGCGGTCATTTTGGGAACTACTGGACGCAACTTTGGTGCCGGTATGTCCGGTGGAGTTGCCTATGTCTTGGATCTCGATCCGCGTCTGGTTAACCCAGATATGGTCGATGTCGTATCTATGAGCCCAGATCGCAACGCTCAAGTGAAGGAGATCATCACATCCTTCCACGCACAAACCGGCTCAGAGGTAGCGCGTGAATTGCTCGCCAATTGGCAGGAGAGTTCACAGCGGATCTCACTCGTAATGCCAAGAGATTATGCCCGTGTTCTTGCTGCAATGGAGCGTGCAGAACGCGAAGGACTTGATGTCGATAAGGAAGTAATGGAGGCAACACGTGGCTGATCCAAAGGGTTTTATGACCACACCACGAGTGACGCCACAACGTCGCCCGGTAGATGTTCGCATTAAAGACTGGAAAGAGGTCTACCTCGAGCAGGACCTTGGCGAACTTAAAGCGCAGGCTGGTCGATGCATGGATTGCGGAATCCCGTTCTGTCACAACGGTTGCCCGCTAGGAAATCTGATCCCAGAGTGGAATGACTTGATGTGGCGTGGCGAGGCGAGTGAAGGAATTGATCGCTTACACGCCACCAATAACTTCCCAGAGTTCACAGGTCGCCTCTGCCCAGCACCGTGCGAGACCGCATGCGTCGTGGGAATCAACGCTGATCCAGTGACGATCAAGCAGGTCGAGCTTCGCACGATTGAGCAGGCGTTCAATAATGGTCTTGTAAAGCCGTTGCCAGCAGATCGTCTGACAGGCAAGACGGTAGCTGTTGTTGGTTCTGGCCCAGCGGGCTTAGCAGCAGCGCAACAACTCACTCGTGCTGGACACACCGTTGTTGTCTACGAACGTGCTGAGCGAGTTGGCGGATTGATGCGCTATGGCATTCCAGAATTTAAAATGGAGAAGTCGATCGTTGATCGTCGCATTTCGCAGATGATCGCCGAAGGAACTCGTTTCCGTACCGGAGTCAATGTCGGCGTGGATATCACTGGTGCCGATCTTCGCTCTCGTTATGACGCCGTCGTTCTCTCCGTCGGTGCGACCAATTGGCGCGATATCAACGTGCCTGGTCGTGAAAACAAGGGCATCTACCAAGCGATGGAATATCTGCCTTGGGGAAACAAGATTGGTCTGGGGGAGATTGAAGCGGCACCGATCGATGCAAAGGGTAAGCACGTTGTGATCTTGGGTGGTGGAGATACCGGTGCTGATTGCCTCGGCACAGCCATTCGCCAAGGTGCGGCGAGCGTCACTCAGCTTGAGATTATGCCGCGACCAACAGAGGAGCGACCAAATGGTCAACCGTGGCCAACCTATCCGATGATCTATCGGGTCAGTAGTGCTCATGAAGAGGGCGGAGAGCGGCTCTACGCAGTCTCCACCGAAGAATTCTTGGGCGATGGCAACGGCAATCTTCGCGCTCTCAAGTTAGTCGAAACCCAATTCATCAATGGAAAGTTTGAGAAGGTTGAGGGTTCCGAGAAAGAGATTCCAGCCGACCTCGTCTTTTTAGCAATGGGCTTCCTTGGACCCGAGAAGAGCGCGCTCGTGGATCAACTTGAGGTTGAACTCGATGAACGCTCCAATATCAAGCGCGATGGAAACTTTGCAACAACGGTCGATGGCATATTTGTCTGCGGCGATGCTGGCCGTGGCCAGTCACTGATCGTCTGGGCGATTGCTGAAGGTCGAAGTGCTGCAAAGTCTGTGGATGAGTACTTGATGGGGGAGACACAACTGCCCGCACCGATTGCTCCCACAACTCGCTCGCTCATGGTTTAGGCTGAGCCTATGTCTACTTGGAAAAGAAGAGCAAAGATTGTTTGCACCATGGGTCCTGCCGTTGAGTCACCCGAGAAAGTCGATGAGCTGATCGCAGCCGGAATGAATATGGCTCGCCTCAACCTCTCTCACGGAGGATATGACGAGCATCAAAACCGCCTCGATCGAGTACGCGCAGCGGCCACCAAAGCTGGTCGCCCCGTTGCGATCTTGGTCGATCTCCAAGGGCCAAAGATTCGGCTTGCTCGCTTTAAAGATGGACCTCATGAGTTAGCTCGTGGCGATATCTTTACTATCACCACCGACGAAGTCGAAGGCACGAAAGAGATCTGTGGAACTACCTACAAAGGTCTAGCCGGAGATTGCAAGCCTGGTGATCGGATTTTGATCGATGATGGCAAGGTGACGCTCGAAGTTCTTGAGGTCAAGGGAAATGCGGTTGTTACCAAGTGTGTTCAACCTGGATTTGTCAGCAACAATAAAGGTATCAATCTGCCAGGCGTTGCCGTCTCGGTTCCGGCTCTCTCCGAGAAGGATAAGGAAGATCTCCGCTGGGGGCTTCATGCCGGTGCAGATTTCATCGCGCTCTCATTTGTTCGCAATGCGGCAGATATCTTGGATGTCCATGCAATCATGGATGAAGAGGGAATTCGACGTCCGGTCATCGCCAAGATTGAGAAGCCACAAGCGGTTGATAATCTCGAAGAGATCGTTGCCGCCTTCGATGGCATCATGGTGGCCCGCGGTGATCTCGGCGTCGAGATGCCAATCGAAGAGGTTCCTATCGTTCAAAAGCGCTGCGTAGCTCTTGCTCGAGCAGCGGCAAAACCAGTGATTGTTGCGACCCAGATGCTTGATTCGATGATCAGCAACTCGACTCCTACTCGTGCCGAGGCAACAGACTGTGCCAACGCGGTACTCGATGGCGCAGATGCGTTGATGCTCTCCGGCGAAACTTCGGTCGGTGCCTTCGCGATTGAAGCTGTCACAACAATGGGACGA
>CAIZGZ010000138.1 GCA_903932695.1 uncultured Actinomycetes bacterium
GATGCCGACAAGGTCTTGATCAAGGAGATCAAAGCAAAGGGTCTGCTCTTCAAGCAGCTTCAATTTGAGCACTCCTACCCGCACTGCTGGCGTTGTCATACTCCATTGATGTATTACGCACAACCATCGTGGTACATCCGCACCACCGCAATTAAAGATGCGTTGATTGCTCAGAATGCGAAGACCGATTGGCACCCTGAGACGATCAAGACTGGTCGGTTCGGCGATTGGCTCGAGAACAACATTGACTGGGCGGTCTCTCGTAATCGTTACTGGGGAACTCCGTTGCCATTGTGGCGCTGCCCAGATGACCATATCCATTGCGTTGGTTCACTTGCAGAACTCTCTGCGCTGAGCGGACGCGAGCTCTCCGCGATGGACCCACATCGACCATTCGTCGATGACATTACCTTCCCATGCCCCGAGTGCGCTCAGACCAGCACCCGAGTCAGCGAAGTCATCGACTGCTGGTATGACTCTGGCGCGATGCCATTTGCACAATGGGGCTACCCACATCAACCAGGTTCGGTTGAAGCCTTCCAAGCGGCATATCCCGCTGACTTTATCGCCGAGGCGATCGATCAGACTCGTGGTTGGTTCTACACCTTAATGACGATCGGCACTCTCGTCTTTGATCAATCTTCATACAAGACCGTCCTCTGCCTCGGACATATCCTGGATAAAGATGGTCGCAAAATGAGTAAGCACCTTGGCAATGTACTGCAGCCAATTCCACTCATGGATCAACATGGCGCGGATGCGGTTCGTTGGTACATGTTGGCAGCGGGTTCACCATGGAGCGCTCGTCGAGTCGGCCATGATGCGCTCTCTGATGTTGTCCGAAAGACGCTGCTTACCTATTGGAACACCGTCTCGTTCTTTACTCTCTACGCCAACGCTGCCGACTTCACGCTCTCGAGTAGCCACGCTCAATCCGAGAACACGATGGATAAGTGGATTAACTCGGAGCTCAATGCGCTCATCACACGCGTCGATGAGGCTTACGCGGCCTTTGACTCACAAGAGGCAGGGCGTCTGCTTGCGGCATTTATCGATGATCTCTCCAATTGGTACGTGCGTCGATCTCGTCGCCGCTTCTGGGATGGCCAGAGCGATGCGCTCCATACTCTCTACAACTGCCTCAAAGTACTCACCCAACTCATGGCTCCGATGGTTCCATTCATCACAGAACATGTCTGGCAAGTTCTTATCCGTGAAGGCGAGAGCGACGCGCCAGAATCGGTCCACCTCTCTTCATTCCCGGTTGCAGATCACTCCCAGATCAATGACCAACTTGGCGCAGATGTTGCACTCTCTCGTCGCCTGGTCGAACTTGGTCGCGCGGCGCGCGCTGAATCAAAGATCAAAATTCGTCAACCGCTCTCCCGCGCGCTCGTATCGGCGCCTGGCTTTGCTCAGATGGATGGCGAGATTCGCGAACAGATTCTCGATGAACTCAACGTGATCGCCGTCGATGAACTCTCATCGCAGAGCGCTGATTTGGTGAGCGTTGCCATCAAGGCAAATTTCCGCAACATCGGTGCGCGCTATGGCGCTGATGTGCAGGCGATTGCCGCAGCTATCGCTGCGAGCGATGCGGCAGAGTTGGTCAAGCAATTGCGCAGCACTCACAGCGCGCAGATTCGCTACGGCCAGAACGAGAGCCAGGTTGCAGAAATTACGCTCGAAGATCTCGTCGTCACCGAAACTCCTAAGGAAGGTTGGTCATACGCCAGCCATAGTGGAGAGTCGGTTGCCCTAGACCTCACATTGACACCAGAGTTACTGCGCGCCGGATTGATGCGAGAAGTTATTCGCACCATTCAGGAAGAGCGTAAAAGTGCTGGCTTTGATATCAGTGATCGAATTATCGTCGAGTGGTCAGCTGGAGCCGATGTTGCTGCGGCGATCGCCCAATACTCCACCGAGATCTGCGCTGAAGTTCTCGCTCTCGAACTGCGAGAGAGTGACGAACTGAGTTCAGCTACCAATGAGATCGGACTCTCGCTCGCACTTACTCGGGCTTAGTCGAGCTGCACAGCAGATCCGATTAGTGGATTCGTTGTGCCAATGAGATCAGGGTCTGGACGACGATAAAGACTGCGATAAAGGAGAGGTCGATCGCCACGGGACCTAGCCGAAGTGGCGGGATGAAACGACGAACGAATCGCATCACTGGATCGGTCACGCCATAGACAAATTCGGCTACAACGAGAACTATGCCGCGTGGTCGAAAAGATGGCGAGAACATTCGCACGTAATCAAAGATCACTCGACCAAAGAGGGCGAGCAGAAATATCTGCAGAACCCAGATAACGATAGATTGAATAATCATCTAGCCTCCCCAGCTGGGGTGAATCAGCTCTGGTTAAAGAGGCTGGCTTCGGTGACTGCCGCTTTAGATTCGGTGCTCACGCGAACATTGGGTGGCGTCAAGAGAAATACCTTCGAAGTCACGCGCTCGATACTTCCGTGATGACCAAAGACAAGTCCTGATGCAAAATCCACGAGGCGCTTTCGCTCAGACTCTTCCATATCGGTGAGATTCATCAATACTGGCTGACCCTCGCGATATCGCTCGCCGACATTGCGTGCCTCGTTATAGAAGCGTGGGTGGATGGTGAAGATCTGATCCATGATCGGCATGCTGGTTGCTACTGGGGCAATCGGCAGCGCTTCTTGAGCAACGCTTGGACGCGCCTGAATTGGGGCGGCTACTGGTGCAGGAGAGAAACTTGGTGCTGGCGTAAAGGATGGGCGGGCCTGAGCTTGGGGCACAGCGCGAACATTGCGACGTGGCTCCTCGACCGGAACAGCGAGTTCTAGCTCTTCATCTTGGTCAACGAGACCGAGGTAATTTGCCGCTTTTTTAAATACATTAGCCATGGCGAAAGTTTAAGCCAGGGCTCACCTGGAACCGAGGATTGAACTTCCTACGCGAATATGTGTCGCTCCGTGGGCGATAGCGGCTTCAAAATCTCCACTCATCCCCATCGATAGGCAAGTAAGGGTCGGATGCGCCGTGCGCACCTGCGTACTCAATCCAGCGACAATCTCAAAGGCTTGAGCCGCTTGCATTGATTGTGGGGCAACCGTCATGAGTCCGATCGTCTTGCCGTACACCGACTGCGGAAGCGATTCGATAAATCGAAGCAAGTCGCTGGGGGCAACCCCGCCACGATCGGTTCGCTCGGGCTCCAAATTTACTTGCAGAAAAAACTCCGGTAACTCAAGCCGATCGGCCAAGGTGGCGAATTTCTCGGCATGGGAGAGTTGGTCGAGTGAATGCACGACGGCCGCCCACGAAGCGATTGAAGCAATCTTGCGTCCTTGAATCTGGCCTTGAAAATGCCACCTGATATCTGAAGTTAGGAGCGCTGACTTCTCGCTCCCCTCTTGGTCGCGATTTTCGCCACAATCTCGTACACCTAATTCATAGAGTAGCTGGGCATCGCTGGCTGGAAAATTTTTGGTCACGACAATCAGAGTGGGTGCATCGCCGCTTCCCCTAGCGCGAAATGCTGCGTGGACCCGGTTGTGAACCGACTCAAGGTTGGCTTGCAGCTCGCTTTGACGTTCACTCATAACGTGACAACGCTTACCTGTCGCTTAGTGGTTGCGTCACGTCGATACGAAAAGTACTCAACGCTCTCCTTTGTGCAGATATCGCGCACCACCGCTGAGACACCATATGCCGCTAATTGAGCTATCGCTCCGGAGCGAAGATCGAGGCAGTGACGGTCAGAGTTGGTGGCGCTTGCCGGAACCTGGCTGACAAAATCGGCATACATTGTGGGAGCCACTTCGTAACATTCAGAGCAGATCGCCGGTCCGATAGTCGCGGCAATGTCGCGAGCTCCGAGCTCTTGCATCTGAAGAATCGTTTTCTCAATTATGCCGTTGCCTACTCCAATTCGACCGGCATGAACTGCGGCGACTGCGACATCACTGGCGAGCAGAATAGGGAGGCAATCTGCAGTGAGCACAGCAAGGCTCAGACCTTTAGTTGTTGTGACTAGCGCATCGGCATCGGGAATGCGATCTGCGTTCTCTACCACCACGACTTGATCGCTATGACTCTGATTCATAAATGCAATCGGACTGCCACTTAACAGATTTTGAAGATCCTGCCGAGCAACTTCCACCTTCATATCACCGGCATCAACGCCGGTAAATAAGGTTCGCGCCATGAGCGCTCTTACTTCATGAAATCAGGGACATCAATCTCATCATCGCCCGCTACCTCTTCGAAGGTAATCAGACGACGAGGTGGGATTGTGAATTCCTGAGTATCTTCAACGTTGCGTGGGTCGAGCGCCACTGCAATCGGATCATTTGCCGCAATCGGATCAGCTTGGCCTGAGAGCGCTGCTGCATCAATCGTCGGCATTGAAACCTTCTTAGGCTCGCCACCATCAAAGCCTGCTGCGATTACAGTGATGCGCACTTCATCACCTAGAGCATCGTCAATGACGGTGCCAAAGATGATATTTGCATCTGGGTGGGCCGACTTTGCTACCAATTCGGCAGCCTCGCTCAATTCAAAGAGACCAAGATCCGAGCCACCGGCGATCGAGAGCAGGACACCACGCGCGCCATCAATCGAGGCTTCCAGAAGAGGGCTTGCAATGGCGAGTTCTGCAGCGCGTGAAGCTCGAGCTTCGCCTCGTGCTGAACCGATACCCATCAGTGCTGAACCAGCGCCCGCCATCACACTCTTCACATCTGCAAAGTCGAGATTAATTAATCCTGGTGTTGTAATGAGATCGGTAATTCCTTGGACACCCGAGAGGAGAACCTGGTCTGCGCTACGGAATGCTTCAACTGCGGTAATCGAACGATCAGAGATTGCAAGCAAGCGATCGTTAGGAATAACGATCAGGGTATCTACCTCTGCGCGAAGTTTTTCAATTCCTTCTTCAGCCTGAGTTGTGCGGTGCTTTGCTTCGAACGAGAAGGGCTTTGTCACAACACCTACGGTCAGTGCGCCAAGATCTTTCGCAACCTTTGCTACGACTGGTGCACCTCCTGTACCTGTGCCGCCACCCTCACCTGCGGTTACGAAGACCATATCTGCGCCGCGAAGTACTTCTTCAATTTCTTCGATGTGATCTAGTGCAGCCTGACGTCCAACTTCGGGAGCAGCTCCAGCACCAAGACCGCGAGTTGATTGACGGCCGATATCGAGTTTTACATCTGCATCACTCATGATGAGTTGTTGCGCATCCGTATTGATCGCGATGAATTCAACACCCTTTAATCCAGCTTCAATCATGCGATTGACAGCGTTAACGCCACCACCACCAATGCCTACTACTTTGATGACGGCTAGATAATTTTGCGGTGTTGCCACGGTATGCCTCTCCTTGGACTCTTAATCTCTACTTGAGACTTTGAGCACGGTGAAATCTGATGCGTAAAAGTAGGACGAGCAGCAGGTCCAATCAATGACCGACACGATGAATGGCACACTCAATACCTCAACGAATCGTTGAGGGTTTTATTTCACCACAGGTGATAACGGAATCGAAAGATCCACTTCGTGAATTTTTGCGTTCTCTGGAAGTGCGAGCAGATGGCGTAAGACGCTCACTTTGAGTGGCAACGAGGAGGCATCCCCCCATTGCACAGTTAGCGCCGAATGCTTATCAAGTGAGAGCGCCATTGTTGCCGAGCTCGCAGATGAGATGACTAGCGAGCTCATCGCTTGGACCAGATCTGTTGGTAGACCGGAGAGCAACGTCGCCGCCAACTTTCGCGACGCGAGATCTTGGGTGGCAAAGGTGATAGCCGGAACATTTGGTGGAGTCACCGGTAGCTCAAAGAGCGTGCCGGATAAATCAAGGTAGTGAATGGTGCCATCGCTCGATTGAAATTGTGCCACCGGTGTCCGAGGCGTGACCTTGACGGTGACCGCACGGGTGAGCCAATTTCGAGAGATCGATACTGCTTGAATCCAGTTATACGATCCTAGTGCGTGGTTGATATGCGCAACATTGATGCGAGCGAGTGGCTGCCCCGTTGCAATCTCGGACGGCACAAGCGCTTGTTGGATCAACTGCTCTTCCGCCCCGGCATCAATCTCAATCTTCTGGATCGACATGAGGCGCGACCAACCAAGTGAGTATGCGCTGACCGCCACGAGAATGATCAGCAAGAAGATTCCAGGGTATTTGCGAAGATCTCTTCGCGGTCTCTTTCGTCTTACAGATTGAAGCCGCTTACCGCGCTTTCTTGCCTTCACCTGCTTTGTCAATTTGACTCTTCATCAGAGTTTGAGGCCTCAGCTAACGCATCGACGATCACAGGTGCGAGTGAACTCACATCTCCGGCACCGAGCGTAATAATGAGATCACCGGGCTTCGCAGAAGAGACAACACGATTGACGGTCTCCACCATCGATGGCTCATAACTGACCTGTGCTGGCGACATCTCTCGCGAAATGAGAAGTGAACTGATACCAGGAATCGGAGCTTCGCTTGCAGCATAAATTTCCAGAATGTAAGTGTGATCAGCCAACCCCAATGCGGTTGCAAATTGAGTTGCAAAGGCTTGGGTACGCGAATAGCGATGTGGTTGAAAGATCACAATGACGCGACCGGCACCAACATATCTACGAGCAGTCTTAAGCACTACCTCGATCTCGGTTGGGTGGTGGCCATAATCATCGATGACTTCGATACCGTTGACCTTGCCCTTATGTTCAAAGCGACGGCGCGAGCCGGTGAAACGTTTTAATCCATCGAGCATATCTTCGGCGCTCACACCAAGTGCGATTCCGGCAGCTAACGCTGCGGTTGCATTGAGAACATTGTGCTTGCCAGGCACGACGAGTTGGAGCTCTGGCAACAAGGTTCCGTTCTTACTGACTCGAGCGAAACTTGTATCTGGCTCAAGCGCGATCCGAGAGATCTGGAAATCTGCTTCACCTTCACCGTAGGTATAGATGGTGATATCCGAACGAGTAATCGATGCAAGCAGTCGAGCAACGCCTGGATCATCGATGCAGGCAACCAGAAAACCACCGGGTGCAATGGTCGCCACAAAGTCTAGAAAAATTTGATCGATCTGTGCAAGCGTGGCGAAATGATCCACATGGTCGAGTTCAATATTGGTAATGATCGCACCCAATGGGTGATAGACCGTAAATGATCCATCGGATTCATCGGCCTCTGCCACAAAGATCGAACCACTTCCGCGGTGCGCATTTACACCAGAACTATTGATCATCCCGCCGATCGCAAATGATGGATCTTTACCAGCAACTTGGAGAGCTACCGTAAGCATCGACGTCGTTGTCGTTTTTCCGTGGGTTCCGGCAACCGCGACGGATTCTTTACCCGCCATTAACATCGCTAGCGCTTGTGCTCGGAAAATTATGTGAATACCTAGATCACGAGCAGCGGCTAACTCGGGATTGCTCTCGCTGATCGCCCCAGATGCAACGACCAGATGCGCACCAACGACATGGCTAGCGTCTTGGCCGATAAATACCTGTGCGCCAAGCCCCGCGAGAGAATCGATCGCAGCACTTCCCTTTGCATCTGAGCCGGTGACTAAGACTCCTTCAGCCAGCATGATTCGCGCGATGCCGCTCATGCCCGATCCGCCAATACCGATAAAGTGAACTTTCTTGCCAATGAGTGAAGTCAGAGTCATGAGCTCCCCTTCTTCTTGGCTGTTATCAATTCAATGGCCCTTTGGCCGATTTGGGCTGCGGCATCTACTGGAAACTCGATCCGCTTACCTGAACTTCGGTATTCGTCAGCGCTTGTGAGCCATCGTGCTAACGATGCCTTTATCGTCTCTGCGGAGAACTCTACATTGGGAACAATCTCTCCCCCGCCTTGGGTGGTGACGATCTCAGCGTTAAATCTCTGTTCGCCATTGCCAATATCTAGTGGAATATAGATGCTGTAGATACCCAGTAGCCCAGTTTCGGTAGTCGTCACCGCTCCGCTTCGTGCGATGACTACATCCGCAGCGCCATAGGCCTTAGCCATCTGATCGATATAAGGCACTGGGTGATAACCGGGACGGGCAGATGGAAGTTCATTGTTGCCGCCTACTGCATGGATCACTTGAATTCCTTGCGCCAGAATAAATTCAAGTGAATTGGCGATCGCTTGATTGAATCGAAGCGAGCCGAGTGATCCGCCAAAGACTAAGAGCGTCGGAGCAGCTGGATCTAAGCCAAGTTCACTGCGAGCCGCTTCACGAAAAGCGCGACGCTGATCGGCAGTCAGCCCCGCTAGCGTCACAATTTCAGAGCGCAGCGGAATGCCAACCACGTTATTGGATTTTTCCTGAACACTGCTCGTTCCGAATGCGCGAAGTACTTCGCCACCCAGCGCTGCACCAAGTCGATTCGCCATTCCAGCTTTGGCATTTGCTTCATGAATGAGAAATGGAATACCAAGCGTCTTTGCCACGCTATACGCAGGTGCGCAGACATATCCACCGAACCCAATAACCAAGGCAGAGCCACGAATGATGCTCCGTACCTGCAAGAGACTCGAGCCAAAGCGAACCGGCCACGTAAGCGCCGATGCGCTGAGCGTGCGGGGGAAGGCCGCCTTCGTGATTGTCACCAGTGGAAATCCAGCAGCAGGAACAAGCCTGTTCTCAACTCCGGTCGCAGTGCCAAGAAAGAGCAACTCGGTCTCAGGCGCGTGTTCGCGAATCCAGCGCGCTACCGCTAACGCAGGTTCGACGTGTCCAGCGGTGCCGGCACCGGCAAGAATGATCTTAGGCATCGTGACCACTGCCTACAGCTGTTTTACGAGCCCGCTTTGCAATACGAATCTCGCGCAAATATGCCTTGACCGATGGATTTTTGCGGGCGACATTGAGTACAAAACCAACCCCAAGGAAGTCTGCAATCAGCGACGAACCGCCGTAACTCACAAAGGGCAATGTAACTCCGACAACCGGAAGTACGCCGATAGATGATCCGACATTAATAATGACCTGCATTAAAAACCAGGTAGCAATACCGCAACATGCATAGCGATCAAAGAGATCGGGAGTCGACATCGCTGTTCGATAGATTGCATAGATCAGTGCGGCATAGAGACAGAGCACAACCAGAGTTCCAAAGAGTCCGAGCTCATCTCCCAAGACCGAGAAGATAAAGTCGGTGTGGGCTTCAGAGAGATTTCCCCATTTTTGGCGGCTAGCGCCAAGCCCCTCCCCGAATAGACCTCCACTGGCGAGTCCCATCACTGAGTGGGCTGGCTGCCAACCCGCTAACTTGTAAACAGCTGGCGCAAATGGATCAAACAGTGCAGTGAAGCGATGTAATCGATAAGGCGCGGCAACAACTAAGACGCCGACCATGCCAATTGCCGCTCCACCAATCCACAAGAAGTGTCGAATGGGTAGCCCCGAGAGGAAGAGCATCCCGCCGGTAATTCCGAGAATGATGGTGGTCGTACCCAGGTCTCCACCCCAATAAATTAATGCGATAGCGGGGAGTATTCCGGCAAGGAGAAATGAAATATGACGAATTGCGGATTTTTCAATGATCGTCTCTTCATATTTTTTTAAGGTAGCAGCAGCCCAGATAATCAGACCAAACTTTGAAAACTCACTTGGTTGCATCGTGAGCGAGCCGATGTGAATCCAGTTGGTATTTCCGTTCACCGTCAATTTAATTCCAGGCACGTGGGGTAAGCAGAGCGCACCTAGACTCAAGATCAGCGCCACACGAGTGAACTTCTCCCAATTCTCACTCTTCCATCGGGAGCCGATATAGGCGATGGCTAGTGAGATCAGAAAGAAGATTAGTTGGCGAATGAAGATTGTGTATGTCGATCCTGATTGTTCCAGCGAAACAACGGATGAGGCGGAAAGCACCATCACTAAACCTAAGCAAGAGATCGCTGCTGTGGATCCTAAAATGAGGTAGTAAGGAGTTGTGGGCCGCTGCAAAACATTGGCGTATTGACTTCTCTTCGAGATCTCTTGGTTGCTCATGGCACCACCAACTCTCGTACCGCTTGAGCGAAGAGATCGCCGCGCTCCTTGTAATCCTTAAACTGGTCCATCGAGGCGCACGCAGGAGCGAGCAATACGGTATCTCCCGCAGTCGCGAGCTCTTTCGCTTTGGTCACAACATCGCGCATCAAGGTGGCGCTATCACTCGTGTAATCAATGAAATAGAACGGAATCTTTGGGGCGTGCGTGGAGAGTGAGGCAGCGATAAGTTCGCGATCCTGGCCGATCAAAATTGCCGCTTTAATTCTTGGGGCGCACCGAGCAATCAATTCATCCATGCTCGCGCCTTTAGCCAATCCCCCTGCGATCCAGATAGAAGAGAGCGCCGAGAGCAGCGCGGCTTGCGCCGCATGGGTATTTGTCGCCTTGGAATCATCAATCCACGAGATTCCATCCTGCTCGGCTATCAGTTCCAGGCGATGGCGATCGAGCCGAAATTCTTGCAACCCCCGCTGGATATCTTCATGTGCAATTCCAAGCGCAAGTGCGAGACCGGCAGCAGCCATTGCATTCGAGACATTATGCGGAACTGTGGGAGTGATATCGCTGAGCTCTGCGAAGAAGTGGGCTTGCGAGCTGTCCTCATTAAAGGCGCGATCCACCAAGAGATTTTCAACTAAACCTAACTCGCCGGGTGCTGGAGTCTCTAGTTGATAGAAGACTTTAGGCCCACCAAAAGCAGTAGCACGTAGCACGCTCTCGGGATCTTCGGCATTGATCACAGCCAAATTACTAGAACGAAGCAGCGATAACTTTGCATTTGCGTAAGCATCGAGTGAGCCATGCCAATCGATGTGGTCTGGTGCAATGTTCAAAAGCGCAGCAGCCTCGTATCTCGCCTCTGTGCTCCATTCAAGCTGAAAGGAGGAGAGTTCGAGAGCGAGGTATTGGTAAGGCTCTGCGTTCGCAACAGCGGTAATGACAGGTACGCCGACATTGCCACAGGCAATCGCGTGAATTTTATTAGCAGTGAAAATTGATTCGATCATCTGGACCGTTGTGGTCTTACCGTTAGTTCCCGTAAGCCCAACCCAGATCTGTTCTGGTGCCAACTCCAGCTTTACTCGCCACGCGAAATCAACTTCGCCGATCAGTTCTGCCCCGCTCTCGCGCAGCGCTTGAATGATTGGATGGTCGCGTTTCCAACCTGGCGAGATGATCGCCAGCGAATAATTTCGATCAATAGATGTGAGCGCGTCTGGCGCTTTCTCATCAATGAGATCCGAGGTTGCGCCGATGGAGCCAAGGAATGCTCGGACCGCACTGCCTGTTACTCCCGCACCTACCACCGCGATACTGCGATTTTTTAGAGCGTGAAGAAAGCTCGGCGCAGCAGCAAGATCTCCTTGTGACATCTTATGAACTCACCCATTGGGCGTAGAAAAGCCCAAGGCCAGCAGCAACACTGAGGCCGGCGATGATCCAGAAGCGAATAACAATGGTGACTTCTCCCCAACCCAGCAGCTCGAAGTGATGCTGGAGCGGGGCCATTCTAAAGACCCGCTTACCCCCGGAGGCCTTGAAATACAGGCGTTGAATGATCACCGACATGGTGATGATGACGAAGAGCCCGCCTAGTGCGATGAGTAAAAGTTCGGTGCGAAGTGTGATTGCAAATCCAGCGATCGCGCCGCCTAGTGAGAGCGAACCGACATCGCCCATAAAAATCTTTGCTGGCGAGGTATTCCACCATAAGAAGCCAGCGCATGCTCCGGCAAATGATGCGGCGAGCACCGCAAGATCGAGAGGATCGCGAACTTGGTAACACTTAGTCAAAGCGACGGTGCTCTCTGAAAGTCCGCAACTCTGACGAAATTCCCAGACGCCGATCAAGACGAATGCGAGCAGCGTCATAATGGATGTTCCGCTGGCTAAGCCATCGAGACCATCAGTCAGGTTTACACCGTTACTCGTCCCAAGCACAAGAAAAATTACCCAGATGACGACAACAATTGCGCCGAGCGTTAGGGAGGTGTCGCGAACCGTAGAGAGGTGGAGCGAGATTGGTGTGAGCTTAAAGCGATCTTTAAATCTCAGTCCAAAGATTGCGAAGAGGGCGGCAACGACCGCCTGACCTGTGAGCTTTTGCCAGCCGGTCAATCCGAGTGAGCGCTGCTTAACAATCTTAAGCCAATCATCAAGAAACCCAACTGCACCTAGACCAAGAACAAGTCCGATCACCAAGAGCGCAGATGCACTGATCTTTACTTCGTTGATGAGATGGCTTGAAAGATAGCCAGTAACCGATGCCACAATAAGAACAACTCCACCCATGGTGGGGGTGCCGCGTTTGACGTGGTGAGTTGTTGGCCCGTCATCACGAATCATCTGACCATACCCGCGCTTAGCCAAAATTCGGATAAAGACTGGGGTGAGAAATAGCGCAAGAACGGTTGAGACCGACCCTGCTAGAAGAATCTCTTTCATTCGCTACCCACCTGCCAATTCGATAAAAACTTCTCTACTAACTCATCAAGGTGCTCTGCTCTCGAAGCCTTCACCAGGACCACATCCCCCGCCTCCACGTTGTCAAAAAGTTCGAGCGCCGCTTCTTGAGTGAGGAGATTGTGAATCGTCATCGCC
>CAIZGZ010000139.1 GCA_903932695.1 uncultured Actinomycetes bacterium
CCCAGTTGACCACCCACACGGTGGTGGTGAAGGTAAGACTTCCGGTGGACGTCACCCAGTTTCACCTTGGGGTAAGCCAGAAGGTCGCACGCGCAAGAAAAAGGCGAGCGATGCACTTATTGTCCGTCGTCGTAAGTCGAACAAGAAGCGATAGGGGAGCGACTACAAATGCCACGCAGTCTTAAAAAGGGTCCATTTGTGGACGGTCACCTTCAGAAGAAGGTTGATGCTCAGAACGATGCGAACACCAAGAATGTCATCAAGACCTGGTCTCGCCGTTCAATGATCATTCCTTCAATGATTGGTCACACCATCGCTGTACATGATGGTCGCAAGCACGTTCCAGTTTTCGTCACTGAAAATATGGTTGGACACAAGCTCGGTGAGTTCTCTCCAACACGTACATTCAAGGGACACGTCAAGGATGATCGGAGAGCTTCACGTGGCTAATTCACCTAAGGCATCGAATCCAACTGACGCAATCGTCGCGCAGGCAGTTCTGCGCAACACCCGCGTAACACCTCAAAAGGCTCGTCGTGTGGTCAACTTGATCCGCGGAGAGCGCGTTGACGTTGCGCTCACAACACTGAAGTTTGCACCTCAGGAGATCGGTGAAGACCTCTTCACACTCTTGAACTCTGCAGTGAACAATGCAAAGCAGAAGAACCCATCACTCCGTGATTCATCTTCGCTCTGGGTTGTCGAAGCACTTGTCGATGAGGGCGCAACAATGAAGCGCTTCCGTCCACGTGCTCAAGGCCGTGGCTTCCAGATCTTGAAGCGCACCAGCCAGATCACACTCGTTGTCTCTGATGATCGTGGTTACCGTTCACACGGTGGTCGCAAGGTCGTCAATGCAAAAGCAAAGGCTCCAGCTATCGCTAAGCCTGCTGTTAAGTCTGAAGGGAAGGCCGAATAAATGGGTCAAAAAGTCAATCCACACGGCTTCCGTTTGGGCATCACAACTGAGTTTAAGTCTCGTTGGTATGCAGAGAAGCTTTACAAAGATTATGTGAAGGAAGATATCGAGATCCGTCGCATGATGAGCAAGGGCATGGAGCGCGCAGGCGTTTCACGTATCGAAATCGAGCGTACACGTGAGCGTGTTCGTATCGATCTTTACACAGCTCGCCCAGGCATCGTCATCGGCCGTCGCGGTACCGAAGCTGATCGCATCCGCATGGATCTCGAGAAGCTCACCGGCAAGCAGGTCCAACTCAACATTCTTGAAGTTAAGAACCCTGAGATCGATGCACAACTCGTTGCACAAGGAATCGCTGAGCAGCTCTCTGCTCGTGTTTCTTTCCGTCGCGCGATGCGTAAGTCAATGCAGGCAGCTCTCAAGGCTGGCGCTCAAGGTATCCGCGTTCAGTGTGGTGGACGTCTAGGCGGAGCAGAAATTGCTCGCTCAGAGTTCTACCGCGAGGGTCGCGTTCCACTTCACACACTTCGCGCTGATATTGATTACGGCTTCTACGAGGCTGCAACAACATTTGGTCGCCTTGGTGTAAAGGTCTGGATCTACAAGGGTGAAGTTATCGAATCCCGCGCAGAACGCGCAGCATCTGCTCTCGCAGCAGCACGCGCTCCAAAGCCTTCGCGCCCATCAAACAATCGTCAACAACGTGCGCCTCGTGGTGAAGTAACAACTTCAACACCTGCCTCACGCGCTGAAGCTTCAGCTCCAGCAAGTACGGAAGGAGCGGCTGAATAATGTTAATTCCACGTCGCGTAAAGCACCGTAAGCAGCACCACCCAAAGCGTGCTGGTATGTCAAAGGGCGGAACAGCTGTTGCGTTCGGTGACTTCGGTATTCAGGCGCTCGAGCCGGCTTACGTCACCAACCGTCAGATCGAAGCTGCTCGTATTGCAATGACTCGTCACATCAAGCGTGGTGGAAAGGTATGGATCAACATCTATCCAGACCGTCCATTGACCAAGAAGCCTGCTGAAACTCGCATGGGTTCCGGTAAGGGTTCACCTGAGTGGTGGATTGCAAACGTTAAGCCTGGTCGCATCATGTTCGAAGTCTCTGGTGTCAGCGAAGAGCTAGCAACAGAAGCTATGACCCGTGCGATTCACAAGTTGCCAATGAAGTGCCGTGTAGTAAAGCGAGAGGAGTTCTAATGTCTAATGTCGTGACAGCAGAGCAGCTTCGTGCGCTCTCTACAGACGAGCTAGCGATCAAGCTTCGCGAGTCGAAGGAAGAGCTTTTCAACCTTCGCTTCCAAGCCGCTACTGGCCAACTTGAAAGCCACGGTCGTCTGACCGCGGTTCGTAAAGAGATTGCACGTATCTACACAATCTTGCGTGAGCGCGAGCTTGGAATTGGAGGAGCAGCGTGAGCGAGCTAAACACAAACGAGCGCGGTTTCCGCAAGACTCGTGAAGGCATTGTTACCAGCGACAAGATGGATAAGACCGTCACAGTTGCTATTCAAAGCCAGACAAAGCACAGCGTTTATTCAAAGGTCATGACCCGCAGCCACAAGCTCAAGGCTCATGATGAGAATAACGAAGCTGGCATAGGCGATCGCGTACTCCTCATGGAAACTCGTCCACTATCGGCAACCAAGCGTTGGCGTGTAGTCGAGATCCTCGAGAAGGCTAAGTAAGGGGTAATCGAGAATGATTCAACAAGAATCCAGACTTCGCGTCGCGGATAACACCGGTGCAAAGGAACTTCTCTGCATCCGTGTCCTCGGTGGCTCATCACGTCGTTATGCCGGTATCGGTGACATCATCGTCTGCACCGTCAAGGATGCAATCCCTGGTGGACAGGTAAAGAAGGGTGAGGTCGTCAAGGCCGTCATCGTTCGTACCGTTAAAGAGAATCGTCGTCCAGATGGTTCATACATCAAATTTGATGAAAATGCTGCAGTCATTCTTAAGGCTGATGGCGAACCTCGCGGCACCCGTATCTTCGGACCAGTTGCTCGCGAACTTCGTGACAAGCGTTTCATGAAGATTATTTCGTTGGCGCCGGAGGTACTATAAAAATGGCAAGCATTAAGCGTGGCGATACCGTTCAGGTTATTGCTGGAAAAGATAAGGGCGTAAAAGGCACAGTCCTTGAAGTTGATAAGCGCGAACAGCGCGTCATCGTCGAAGGTGCTAACCGCGTGAAGCGTCATACCAAGGAGACCACCTCAGAGCGTGGTGTCAAGGTTGGCGGAATCATGACCGTAGAAGCTTCGATCCATCTCTCAAACGTCCAACTTGTTGGCGATGATGGCAAGGCAACTCGCATCGGTTCACGTGTTGATGAGAACGGCAAGAACGTTCGTATCTCACGTCGCACTGGAAAGGATGTCTAACCATGACAACTACAACAGCCCCTCGTCTTAAGACTCGCTACCGTGCAGAGATTGCTCCAGCGCTCAAGACTCAGTTTGCATACAAGAACCCAATGCAGGTTCCTGGCCTGGTAAAGGTCATTGTGAACATGGGTGTTGGCGAAGCAGCTCGTGACTCAAAGTTGATCGAAGGCGCAATCCGCGACCTCACTATCATCACAGGTCAAAAGCCACAGGTGACAAAGTCACGTAAGTCGATCGCTCAGTTCAAGTTGCGTGAAGGTATGCCAATTGGCGCACACGTCACTCTTCGCAACGACCGTATGTGGGAGTTCACAGATCGTCTCCTTTCGATCGCACTTCCACGTATCCGCGACTTCCGCGGTCTCTCACCAAAGCAGTTCGATGGCAACGGTAACTACACCTTCGGTCTGACCGAGCAGGTTGTATTCCCAGAGATCGAGCAGGACAAGGTTGACCGTACTCGCGGTATGGATATCACTTTCGTAACAACCGCCAAGACAGATGACGAAGGCCGTGCGCTCCTTAAGGCACTCGGTTTTCCATTCCGTGAGAACTAAGGACTAGGGGAGAAAAGCAATGGCAAAGACATCGCTCAAAGTTAAAGCTGCTCGCAAGCCTAAGTTCAAGGTTCGTGGCTACACCCGTTGCCAGCGTTGTGGTCGCCCACACGCGGTCTACCAAAAGTTCGGCATCTGCCGTATCTGCTTCCGTGAGATGGCTCACAAGGGTGAGCTTCCAGGCATCACCAAGGCATCTTGGTAACTGGC
>CAIZGZ010000140.1 GCA_903932695.1 uncultured Actinomycetes bacterium
CCAGGCAATCTCCAACAAATATTCCGGATCGTTTGAATCTGGTGTGAGCGATCGGATTCTGGTCAGTGCGAAATCAATCGGTTCGAGTTCATCGCCGCCATCGGACTCGCTCGACAACTGACGTGCTATTGATTGCCTTCCAGAATTCAGATGCAGGTAAAGCAGTGCCGAGCCGATTGCCAAATAGATCAGAATCAAAACGCCTAACCCAACCCAATCGACGGCAGCTGTGAGGCTCTTTACATAGTCTTTATAAGGAGTACTGACGAGCGAATAGTCGGAGAGCCCGTGCATCACAATTCCAAACCAAATGTTGCCGGTGTAGAGCATGAGAGCGGCCGCAAGGAATCCAAACGCGCATGCACTCATAACTTGGGCTGAGGTCTGCGCGAAGTCCTGCCCGCCCCAGATCATGTTGGTGAAGTGCGAGAGGCCAAACTCGAGAGAAGAGATTGCTATTGCCCAACGCCAATCAAAGCGTTCAAATAACCCATAAATGAGTCCCCGGCTAAAGAATTCTTCGCCCAACCCAATGCTCAAGCAGAAGAGAATTGCCTCGGCGATCTTCCAGGTGGAAAAGCCAGGAACGGCAACTTCAGAGAAGAATTGGCAGGCAATGACGACTACAACACCCACGGCTATAAAGGCGTTCTTCTTTGCTGGGCGATAAACGATTCGTTGGAGCGCTTGCGGGCAGAAAACCCAGATGAAGAAGATCGAGCTGAGCGCCGATAGGACATGATAAGAAATCCCGGCCCACGGAGTGTCACCAAAGATTCTCTCTAACGGAATTGGATCCAGGCCATAGGTGTCCCAGAGAAGCAGCAAGATGAATGCTACAAGCACGCCTGCGACTCGCATTTCCCGGAGCCGACTCATAGCCCACACCTCTCGAATTTTGATCAACCCAGTAGATTTGAAGGAACAAAGAGATATCGCCCACTTAGCCACTCGTTGGAGGCGGTCGTCGCTGTTCCGACGAGGTATTGATATGTAGAGGCAATTGAACCCTTGTAGTTCAAGGTAAACCAGCCAGTGAATGCAGCTGTGGCCACCGAGGTACCCACAGTGAACTTCTGCTTCCCATTTGGCTGTAGTGCATACCAGCGACCATTGAGATAGAAGTCGGTGGCAGCATCTCCGTTGCTATATCGAGCGATATATGGCTTGGCTGTGGGGTCGTAGCTCTTACTGTTCATTCCAGGATCTGGATTATCTGTTGCCCCAATTGCGATCACACCGGGAGCGCAAGCAATCGACATCTCTGTAGTCCGATTCGAGTCATTTCCTGTTGCTGCGATCACAGCGACATTCGCAGCTTTAAGTGCATCGATATCGCCCTGAGCACCTGTTGGCAGGGCACAACCAGCAAAGATTTTGCCTTGAGAGACGTTAACCGCCTGAATGTTGTACTTAACGTGGTTAGCAAGAACCCAGTCCAAGCCGAGCTTTACCGCATTGTTTGAATAGAGGTAGGGGTTACCTAGTGCAGTAATGCCGACAATTCGAATCGGGATAATCTTGATCGTGGGATTGACCTTAGTGATAACCGAAGCCATCTCGTTACCGTGGGTCAAGGTCATTGCTGTCTGGATGCCGGTGTTAGCCGCACCAACTCCATCCATAAAGCTCTTGCCATTAGGGCAGAGTGAATATTCCAAGATGCAGACTTCATCCACAATTGAATTACTAAATAGCGCCGTGTTGACACCGGTATCAATAATCGCAACTGAGGGTGGAATGTCAGCTGTGCTAGATGGGGCAACCGCTATTCCCCAAGCTCCGATGAGAGCGCTAGTTAAAACGAGACTGATTACTTTTTTCATTTGAATCTCTCCCCACAGGTATTGCATTGCAAGTATGAATTGGTTGAATTCCATTTTTGATCAATGTCAGTGCTTCGACACATCGGACATTGGTGGTTTGCCAAAGTTCCCATCACGCAGCCTCGCTTTCGTAGATATCTTTGATCGTAGTTATTCGGGCGATAACGGAATCTGCCTCACCGAATTTGTTTTGTAGACGAAGAAGATTGGCTCGCTCCTCATGAATCTGGATGATAAATTCCCAATCCATATCATCTGTCTTGCAAGAAACTGCAAGGTCATTAGCTTCGTTTAATGATTTCGCTGCCATATCAAAATCTTCGAGAAGTACATATGACTTAGCTAGGACAAAGTGCGATCGCATCGTTGGGACTCGTTCTTGAATGACCTCGGAGACATCAAGGGATTTAACAGCCGCAGTAAATGCTTCGAGTCCGGATTTGAGTTCTACGTAGCAATCGGCAAGAAGGCAATCAACGCGACCAACGTCTGCAACCTTCTTCTCATTGGCGAAGACCTCTCGCGCCTTGCGGAGCGGTTCAATGGCCTGATCAAAACGCTTCATCTCGAAGAGACATAAGCCGACGTTGAAGAGCGATTGGGCCATCCATTTCTCACTGCCGTTGAGCTCATTAAATCGAACGGCCTCGAGATGAGTCTCAAGTGAAATCTCCCAATCACCGATCTCTCCCGACCAGATCGCTTTGGATCGCAGAATGTCATCAAGAAATGGGTAGTTATCTTCTTTGGCGACGGTGATCGCTTTGTCAGCAACAGCGATTGCTTCTTGATAGTTATTCATTTTGCGATGCGCAGTAGCGAGGCTGAGGTAAGCATCTGCAAGTTGTTCGTATGGAACTACTCCGATTGATTCGTATTCGCTCACACCAGCGTTGGCGAGTTCGAGGCTCTCGGCATACGCACCACGGTAGTGGGCCTGGCGGCTGAGTTGAATGAGAAGTGCAGCTTTCTCTTCTCCGCTGGTATTTGGCAGCGCGCTCCACATCTGCATCTCGGTCAGTTCTTTATCTGCCATCGCTGCTCCAATCGTTCAATAAGCA
>CAIZGZ010000141.1 GCA_903932695.1 uncultured Actinomycetes bacterium
AGCGGGTCAACCGATCGACAACATCCACTCTGTTGCGTCATTCTTCGTCAGTCGGATCGATACCGAGATCGACAAGCGACTCGATGCGACAACACCTGGCTCTCCACTACGTGGCGGCACGGCTATTCCTAATGCTCACCTTGCTTACGAAGCCTTCCTCGCGGTTACCTCATCGGATCGTTGGAAATCACTTGCGGCTAAGGGCGCGAATTTGCAACGTCCACTCTGGGCGTCGACTGGCGTTAAGGACAAGGCTTACGACTCAACCCGATATGTCATCGAATTGGTTGCTGCGCATTGCGTGAACACCATGCCAGAAGGCACCTTGAATGAAGTCCGCGCTCATGGCGTAGTCCGTGGCGATACCATCTCTGCCAACTTTGCTGCTGCGCATCAACACTTCGCAGATCTTGCTGCTGCGGAAATTGACTTTGCAGATGTCGTTGAATTCTTGGAGAAAGATGGCGTCAAGAAGTTTGCCGATGCCTGGCAAGAATTGCTCGACAATGTTACGTCTGTAGCTTCGGTAGCGTAAATGATTCGCTGTGATCTCAAGAGTGTAGTAGCAACTGAGGACTCGCTCGCCTCACTTCATGCCGTAACAGGGAAACTCGCAGTTAAGGACTCCACTCTGTGGGGTCCTGCTGCGCAAGCTGAAGCTGCGGTTCGATTGAACTGGATCGACCTACCAACATCGTCGCGAGAACTACTCCCCCAGCTCGATGCGCTAGCCGCCTGGGCTGCGAGTAAGAATCTCACCGATGTCATCTTGGCAGGAATGGGTGGTTCATCTCTTGCGCCTGAAGTAATTGCAAAGAGTTTTGGAAAGAGACTGACCGTTCTCGACACAACAGATCCGGACCAGATTGCTGCGGCCACACCAGCCGATCTCAGCAAGACCATCGTCTCGGTTGGTTCTAAATCTGGATCAACGGTGGAGACCGCATCTCACAAGGCATATTTCACTGAACTATTTGTTAAAGCTGGACTCAATCCAGCCGATCACATCGTCGTCGTCACCGACCCAGGATCACCGCTTGATCAATCTGCACGTGCTGATGGTCTCCGCGTCATCAACGCCGATCCTCATGTAGGTGGCCGATACAGCGCACTGAGCGCATTTGGACTTGTCCCGGCAGCACTGATCGGTGTTGATGTCTCGGTACTGCTCGATGATGCTGCTGCAGCTGCCACAACCTTTACCTCACCAACCAGCCCTGCAGTCGCAATCGCAGCTGCCCTGCTTGATGCCGGCGAACAGAACGTAGCCTTCTTTGATGCAGGCTCAAATGTCCCTGGACTTTCGGATTGGATTGAACAACTCGTCGCTGAATCGACAGGCAAAGATCAGAAGGGTCGACTCCCGATCGTCATCGAAGGCGCCGGGGCAGATATCGCAGGCCCTGGGCTCACAATTGCCTTTGCCGCATCAGACCAGGCCGATATCGTGGTTGAGGCATCGCTCGGCGAGCACTTCATTCTCTGGGAGTGGGTCACTGCTCTCGTCGGGTATGGGTTACAACTTGATCCCTTCAATCAACCGAACGTTACTGAAGCGAAGGAGCGCACCAATGCCCTACTCGCAGAGTGGAGCGATGGAACGGTTCCAGCACTGACGCCAGCGTTTGAGGATGATGATCTTGCCGTCTTTAGCAGCTCCACATCCCAATCGCTACGCGGACAACTCGATGATTTCTTTGCTCACTCTTCCCACTACGTGGCGATCATGGCCTACTTGGCGCGTGGCGTGAATGATGAGATATCTGCGACACGTGAATTGGTGGCTGCACTCTCCGGTCGTGGCACCACTTTTGGTTGGGGTCCACGCTTCCTGCACTCAACCGGTCAGTTCCACAAAGGCGGACAACATAACGGCGCCTTTATTCAGATCACAGGAGAGAATCAGATCGATCTCGCTATCCCGGGTCGGGATTTCAGCTTCCATACCTTGTTGATGGCTCAAGCGCTCGGAGATGGTCAGGCGTTGGAGTCTCGTGGATTTCCATTGATTCGACTGCACCTTAAAAATCGCACCCGCGGTGTTGTCCGAGTCCTTGAGGTACTCAAGGAGATGAAGGCCTAATATTTAGGTAATTTCTAGCAAACATCTACAAGAAAGCTAGATAGCGTTAAATAAATCTAGAACGAGCGAGTGGCGAGGGTTAGATATCTTCGCCACGAAGCTTGGCAAGTGCATCACCAAGAATCTTCTCGGCTTCCGCCTCACTACGACGCTCTTTTACATAGGCTAAGTGAGTTTTGTAAGGCTCATTTTTTAGCGGAAGTGGTGGATTCTCTTTATCGCGCCCAGCCGGAAAGCCGCAGCGAGGACAATCCCACTCGGCAGGAATAGCTACGGTGCCATCTTCAGCGAAGGATGGCTTGGTCTCATGGCCGTTCGCACACCAGTACGAGACTCGGAAACGAGCGATAGCTTCGCCACGCTCGGCCTCGCCCATAGGGCCGGCACCGACACGACTGCCACGAATTGCGCTTCCTGCCATGATGAACTCCTTAAAAGCTAAAAATTACGAGGTAAAAAGATTCGAGATAACGAGAGATCTCGCTTACTTGAGGTAGAGGCCGAGTCCGACTACTCCTGCAAACCAGAGTCCACCAATAAAGATCGTAATCCGATCGAGGTTCTTCTCGACGACTGAGGATCCACCGTAATTCGAGGAGACGCCGCCACCAAAGAGGTCAGAGAGGCCGCTTCCCTTGCCCTTGTGGAGCAAGACCAAGATGATCATCAGCACGCTGGTGAGGACCAAGAGGATGGAGAGAGCTAAGACCACGAGAGAACTCCTTTAAGCAGTTAGTAAAGCGTAATCATACCCCGAAGAGCGGCTCAGGGAGCCCTACTTGGTGGCGCGGTGAAAGCTGGCGATCCGGGCAAACTCTTCTGGATCAAGGCTTGCGCCGCCCACAAGGGCGCCATCGACATCGACTTCAGCCATAATTTCGATGATATTTGAGGATTTAACCGATCCACCGTAAAGGATGCGAGCTGCTTCAGCCATCTCCTCGCCTGCAATCTCGATGAGTGCAACGCGGATTGCTGCGCAGACCTCTTGGGCATCTGCAGGGGTGGCGGTCTTTCCGGTGCCGATCGCCCAGACCGGCTCGTAGGCAAAGACAATCTTCTTCAACTCAGGCTTGGTGAATCCCTTGAGCGCCGCTTGAACTTGTGCAACGACATGCGCAACATGGTTCCCTGATTCGCGGACCGAGAGATCCTCACCAATGCATAGCAACGGTGTGAGATCGTTGGCGAGAGCCGCCTTGATCTTCTTGGCAACAAGCGCATCGTCTTCACCATGAATCGTGCGTCGCTCTGAGTGGCCAATGAGCACAAATGAACAGCCAAGCTTTGAGAGCATCGACCCAGAGATATCACCAGTAAATGCACCAGCTGCCTCAGGCGAGAGATCCTGTGCGCCATATTGAAGACGAAGTCGATCTCCATCGATCAGAGTTTGTACCGAACGAATATCGGTGAATGGTGGGAAAATTACTACCTCTACCGCTTCATAGTCTCCATCTTGGAGTGAGTAGGAGAGCTTCTGAGTAACCGCGATCGCCTCAAGGTGATTGAGGTTCATCTTCCAGTTTCCAGCAATGATCGGTTTACGCATGTGAGAGAACCTCTATTCCAGGTAGGGTCTTGCCTTCAAGATATTCGAGCGATGCGCCACCGCCAGTTGAAATATATCCGAATTGATCGTCGCTAAAACCAAGCGCACGGACAGCTGCCGCTGAATCGCCGCCGCCGACAACCGAGATTCCGGTGACGAGCGTAAGGGCTTGTGCAACAACTTGCGTACCGTGTGCAAAGTTAGGAAATTCGAAGACTCCCATTGGACCGTTCCAAAAAACCGTCTTGCACTCTTGAATGGCTTCCGCAAAGAGCGCTGCGCTCTCTGGTCCGATGTCGAGCCCCATTTGATCGGCAGGGATTGCACTTGCCGAAACTAAGGTTGGAGGCGCATCGGCAGCAAAGGTCGGTGCCACGACGATATCGGTTGGCAGTAAAAGCTTGACGCCAAGGCGCTCTGCCTCCGAGATAAGACGCTTTACATCGTCGATGAGATCGACCTCTACGAGCGACTTTCCGATCTCATGACCCTGAGCAGCTAAGAATGTGAAGAGCATTCCGCCACCAATTGCCATCACATCAACCTTCTCCAAAAGGTTCTTGATAACACCAATCTTGTCAGAGACCTTGGAGCCACCGAGAACAACGCCATAAGGTCGCTCTGGCTCTTCGGTGAGTTTCTTCAAGACTGTGATCTCGGCCGCCACCAGAAAGCCTGCGGCGTGAGGTAGGAGTTGAGCCACATCAAATACCGAAGCATGCTTGCGATGAACTGCGCCAAAACCATCGCTGACATAGAGATCCATGCCCTCGACGAGTTTTTCAGCCAGCGCCTTGCGCTCGTGATCATCTTTGCTGGTCTCAGCGGTTTCAAATCGAATATTTTCAAGGAGCAGCACTTCCCCGCTTGTGAGTGCAGCGCGCTTCGCTGACGCTTCTGGACCCACCACATCACTTGCGAATACAACGGGAGAATCCAAAAGATCGCCCAATCGATGTGCTACCGGCGCGAGTGAAAACTCTGGGGCCGGTCCGTTCTTCGGTCTTCCGAGGTGAGCCATAATCACGACCGAGGCGCCTGCTTCCAACAAATACTTAATTGTTGGAAGCGAAGCGCGAATCCGGCCATCATCTCGAATAACGCCATCTTTGATCGGAACATTTAAGTCGCAGCGAAGAAGAACACGCTTGCCCTTGAGTTCGGTCTCAACGTTCAGATCGGTGATAGCGTGAAATGACATTAGAGCGACTTACCTACAAATCCAACGAGATCGACCAAGCGGTTTGAGTAACCCCACTCGTTGTCATACCAGCCGAGCACCTTGACGGTTGTGCCGATTGTCTTGGTGAGTTGGGCATCGAAGATACATGAACTTGGATCGGTCACAATATCGGCAGAGACGATTGGGTCTTCGGTATATGTGAGGTAACCCTTCAGTGGGCCTTCGGCGGCCTTCTTCATTGCTGCGTTGATCTCTGCAGCAGAGACCTCCTTAGCGAGTTCGACTGTCAGATCGGTTGCAGATCCGGTTGGGACTGGTACTCGTAGCGCATAGCCATCGAGCTTGCCCTTGAGGTTTGGAAGAACAAGGCTGATCGCCTTAGCTGCACCGGTTGAGGTTGGGATGATAGAGATTGCGGCTGCGCGTGCGCGACGCAAATCTTTGTGTGGTTGATCCTGTACAGCTTGATCGTTTGTGTACGCGTGCACAGTTGTCATGAGGCCACGAAGAATTCCGAACTCCTCATCCAAAACCTTCGCCATTGGCGCAAGGCAGTTGGTGGTGCATGAAGCGTTGGAGATGACATGGTGATTCGCTGGGTCGTACTTGTCGTTATTGACGCCCATCACGATTGTGATGTCTTCATCGGTTGCTGGCGCGGAGATGATGACCTTCTTGGCACCTGCCGTGATGTGCTTCTTGGCATCGGCAGCCTTAGTAAAGAAACCGGTTGATTCGATGACGATATCTGCCTTGAGCTCGCCCCAAGGAAGGTTTGCTGGATCACGCTCAGCGAAGACCTTGATGGTCTTACCGTTCACGGTGATCGATTCGTCGGTGTAGCTGACTGGTAGGCCAAGGCGTCCCAAAATTGAGTCGTACTTCAAAAGGTGTGCGAGGGTCGCATTATCGGTCAAATCGTTAATACCGACGATCTCTACATCTGCGCCAGAAGTCAACGCAGCACGGAAAAAGTTACGGCCGATGCGGCCAAAGCCATTAATACCAACACGAATCGTCATGAGTCCGCCTTCTCTGCTTTATTGGGAGATTGTTTCTTCGAAAGTACTTCGAAAATCGAGAATTGGCCGATCGGTTCATCGAAGGTGAATGAGAGGCGATAGTCGGATACAGAGGCGATCTACGCGAGATCTGATCAGACTTGGCGCTCTGGCATCCCTAGGATTGCGAGAATGGCCGCCACATCGTTGTGAGGTGGAAATCTTAGCAGGAAGGGCTTATTCCGAGAGCAGATCCGGACTCAAGCCTGCCTCTGTATCTGGGATACCGAGGTCATGGGCCTTCTTATCGGCCATCGCGAGCAAGCGTCGAATTCGACCAGCGATTGCATCTTTGGTCATGGGTGGAAGAGCTAACGAACCGAGCTCCTCCAAGCTGGCCTGACCATGGTTGATCCGCAACTCCCCCGCCTCTTTGAGGTGATCTGGGATCTGGTCGCCCAGGATCTCAAGCGCTCGAGCCACTCGGGCCGATGCCGCGACCGCAGCGCGTGCTGAGCGGCGCAGATTGGCATCATCAAAATTTGCGAGTCGATTTGCGGTCGCCCGAACTTCACGACGCATTCGACGTTCTTCCCAAGCCAAGACGCTCTCATGTGCGCCCAGGCGAGTAAGGAGGGCACCAATGGCATCGCCATCACGGATTACAACTCGATCAACAGAACGAACCTCACGAGCCTTCGCCGCAATACCCAATCTGCGCGCCGCGCCAACGAGGGCGAGAGCGGCTTCTGGACCTGGACAAGTGATCTCCAGTGCGGAAGAGCGACCTGGCTCCGTGAGGGAGCCGTGCGCCAGGAAGGCGCCGCGCCAAGCAGCTTCAGCATCACAGATGCCAGCTGAGACAACTTGAGGTGGCAGGCCACGAATGGGGCGACCTTGACCATCGATCAGACCTGCTTGTCTAGCTAAGGCATCGCCATCGGAGGTAACTCGCACAACGTATCGACTTCCTTTGCGCAACCCGCTTGGCGAGAGCACCGAGAGTTCACTGTCATGTCCATAAATATCTGAAATATCTTTGCGAAGCCGGCGCGCGCTCTGAGCGGTATCGAGTTCAACCTCGATCGCAATCTTGCCCGAGGCGATGTGGAGTCCGCCTGCAAATCGAAGTAACGCTGAAACCTCTGCCTTGCGGCAACATGGCTTAGAGAC
>CAIZGZ010000142.1 GCA_903932695.1 uncultured Actinomycetes bacterium
AATTCCATGGGTTCACCCTCCGGGGCGATCACCGCCGGAGGTACTCTTTTGATCTCTTTTTCGAACATATGTTCGAAAGATAACCCTCCCCACTGACAGTGGCAAGCCCCGCCTGCCCGAGCGGCGGGCAACTGCCGTAATCTGAGCCCATGCGCTTATGGCACCAGAGCACCGGCACCCCACTGGGATCCTCGCTGCGCCACGAGCAGGGGGAAGCGGCGCCGCTCCTCCTCATCCACGGAATGGGCTCGGCCAGTACCGCCTGGAAGCTGATCACTCCTGCCTTGAGCGAAGAGCTGACCGTAATTGCAATCGACCTACCTGGGCATGGAAACACTCCGCTGCCCAAAGATCAGGCGATGGATCCACACTCACTCGCCCTCCTTGTAAAAGCTGAGCTCGATGAGCTGGGAGTCACTCGCGTACATGTAGCGGGCAACTCGCTGGGTGGATGGATCGCACTAGAACTCGCCGCACAATTCCCCGACCTGGTCGCCAGCGTTGTCGCACTCGCGCCTGCCGGGTTATGGCTTAAGCCATCTCATCGTCGGCAAAAACGAGGCGACTTTGCTCGCTACCTTGCAACATCAACGCATCGCATCGCTCCGTACTTAATGCAATATCAATGGGCGCGCAGAATTGGATTTGGTGTAGTCAGCCCACTCTGGCGCGAACTACCACTCGAGACCTGTATCGATGCTGCGATTGCATATGGAACATCTGATGGTTACTACCCGGCGTGGGATGGAATGCTCGGACGTCGATTCGATAAAGCGATTCCATCATCACTGCCCGTTGCTGTGGTCTTCGGCGAACACGACAACACTCTTCCGGCTAAGCATTCACAAGAGCGCTCTCTCTTGCCGACACATTGCGAATGGATTCGTATTCCGCAAGCGGGCCATGCACCCATGTGGGATCACCCAGACCTTGTGGTGCAGATTATTTTGCGCACCGTGAATTTAGCATGATCGCCGTCATCTACATCTGGAGCCTCAAGCGGAGTCGGTTATCGGTGTTGCGCGCACTTCGACATATGGCGGCTGATCGCAGAGAGTTACGTAGTGATCCGGCAATCGGATTCTTCAAACTCCTCGGTACCGGTAGTGGCGAGAGCTTTACGCCACGAGATGCCGATCCATATACCTGGGCGCTACTCGTCACGCTTCGCGAGAGCGAGCTCGAACGATTTGATCAGAGCGAGAATATTTTGGCTTGGCGCAAGATCACCGATCGTGAGGTGCGCTTACTTGCACTACCGATCGCATCGCATGGCTCATGGAGTGGTAGCAATCCCTTCGAAGAGTTGACGCAGGTCGAAGCGAGTGAGTGGCAGGGTAAAATTTTGGCGATCACTCGAGCCAAAATCACCGCAACGAAAAACCTGACTTTCTGGCGGGCGGTACCACCCGTAACACAGAGCCTGCATCAAAGCCCCGGTTTGGAATACGCGATCGGTATCGGTGAAGCTCCGATCGGACTACAGGGAACCCTGTCGGTCTGGGATAGCGCGAAGAGCCTGCGTGCCTTTGCGTATCAGAGCTCGGCGCATACAGAAGTGATTGAAGCGACCGCCCGCGAGGGGTGGTACGACGAGGAGCTCTTTGCGCGCTTTGCACTCATCGAGCAACGCGGCGCTCTCAAGCAATCGACTCGCGCACAATCGGTGGGAGAATAACGGAATGTCGATCCGCAACTACCGTCCTCGAGCCAGCAATCGGCGCGGCGCTTCATGGCGAGCGACCATTGTGGTGGTTGCACTGTTGCTCACAACAATCGGATTAGAGATTGCATATCCACTCACACATGGCTCTACGCTCAGCGACCTCACCATCGCTACCGTCTACTGTGCTGCTGCGGCGATGCTCCTTCACTCTTACCTTTCATACGGAAAGCTCTTTGCGCTGATCTTTGGCGCAATCACATTGCTCTACGGATACGGCATCGAAGAGCTTGGAATCCGCAGTGGTTGGCCCTTTGGTACATATCACTACGACCCATCTCTCGGTTTTGCGATAGCGGGTGTTCCACTCGTTGTCCCGTTCGCGTGGCTCATGATGAGTTATCCGGTTGTTATAGCAGCGCGCAAAGTCGCACAGGGTTGGATCTTTCTCTACGGCGGATTGGCACTCATGGCATGGGATATCTTCCTTGATCCCCAGATGGTTGCGGCCGGCCGTTGGCATTGGAAGTTAGTAGGACCGCACTCCCCCTTTGCGCCACAGATTCCACTCTCCAATACCGCAGGCTGGCTCTTTGCCGGAATGGGACTCATCGCATTACTCAATCTCGTTCTGCCACGTGAGCGCAGAAAATATGGAGCAAACTCCACCATCCCCGATCTCTTCTTACTGTGGACGCTCTGTGCTGGAGTACTCGGCAATCTCTTCTTCTTTCATCGCGTTGGCCTGGCGATCTTTGGCGGCTTGCTCTTTGCGATGATCTTGGCGCCTTATTTCTTTGCGCTCCGCTTTGGCCGCCCCGATCTTGACTAGCGCCACCCAAAGATTGGATGCGGTGAAGTGTTAACGCTCTCCCTAGTCACATTCGCGCTTGCTTGCCTGCCACTTTTCATCACCACTCTCAATTTCGCAACCATGCGCGTTGTGAGAGATCGTTCTTACCCACCAATCCAGGTACCCGTTTCGGTACTTATCCCGATGCGAAACGAAGAGCGCAATGCGCGAGCCTGCTTAGAAGCGGCAAGCGCGAGCGTGGGGTTAGCAGATCTATCGATCAGTGTTCTTGATGACAACTCCACTGATCGCACCGGTGAGATTGCACAATCAATCCCCGGCATACGCGTGCTCTCCGGTAAACCACTCGAAGCTGGCTGGCTGGGAAAGAACTTTGCTGCCCATCAGCTCTCCGAATCGAGCACCGGTGAATACCTGGTCTTTATCGATGCAGATGTCCGCCTTCACCCCCAAGCCATCAACAGCGCGATCACGTTGATGGATTCACTTGGCTGGAGTTACATCTCGCCGTATCCACGACAGATCGCCAAGAGTCTGATTGAAAAATTAATGCAACCGCTCTTGCAATGGTCATTTATGAGTTCGCTCCCACTTCGCTTGGCCGAACGCTTTCACCATGAATCGATGGTGGTGGCAAACGGTCAATTTCTCATTATCAAGCGCGACGCCTACGTAGCGGCTGGTGGTCATGCTGCAATCCGAGCATCCGTACTTGATGATCTCGAGCTCGCTCGCACGCTGACTCGCCATGGTTTTTACGGAGGGGTTGCCGATGGCAGCGAAGTTGCTAACTGTCGTATGTACACCAATCGCGCCGAACTTTTCGAGGGTTATCGCAAATCGCTCTGGACCGCATTTGGTGGAGCACTTGGTGCGTCCGGGGTTGCTGTATTCCTTGCTATCACCGGAGTTCTACCTTTGATTCTCTGTGCAACATCACAGCCATTCTTTCTCGCTGCGTATCTTGCGATCGTTGTAAGTCGAATCTTGGCTGGCATTAAGAGCAGATCAAGCATCCGATACTCCCCTGTGCACGCGCTCTCTATTGTGCTCTTTATCTACCTGCTTGCAACATCGTTCTGGCAACATGCAAATGGGCAACTCACCTGGCGAGGACGTAAGATCACCACCCATGGCTAAGATCATTATTATCGGAGCAGGCGTCGGCGGCTTAAGCGCTGCTGCCCGCTTAGCGAAGAGCGGCCATTCGGTAGAGATCTTTGAGAGCTCTCATCGCACAGGCGGTAAATGCCAGACGGAATGGATCGGCGATTACGCCTTTGATACCGGCCCTTCGCTCTTTACATTGCCTGCGGTCTACAAAGATCTCTTTCTCAAGACCGGAAAGCGCTTTGAACATGTACTCACCGCAACAGCGGTTAATCCATCGTTTCGCTACAACTTCCCAGATGGCAAGCGCGTAGATTTCGTCAACCTCGATCTTCCTAAGACCTGTGCGGCAATTGATGAGGCGCTCGGTCGCGAAGCCGGTGATGCCTGGCATCGCATCATGCAACGCGCAGAAGTAATGTGGGATATCTCCCGCAATCCATTTATTCAATCCGCAGCTCCAACGCTTCGTTCACTTCTGAAAGAGCGTGACTTCCTTCGCAACCTTCGATTTATGGCACCGTGGAGCTCGCTTCGAAATATCACACGCGGCTATAGCCAAGATCCCCATATCCTTGCAATCGTCGATCGGTATGCGACCTACACCGGATCAGATCCGCGCAAGGCCCCAGCAGCCCTGCTCACGATTCCATTTATCGAGAGCTCCTTCGGCGCATGGCATATCGAGGGCGGAGTTGGGCGACTCTCAGAAGAACTGACGCAACGTGTCCTTGGGCTTGGCGTCACTATTCATCTCAATTCGCCGGTCCAAGAGATCATCGTTGAAGGCAATAAAGCCGTGGGAATTATCGATGCAGCTGGTGAGCGCCACGTGGCCGATAAGGTCATTGCCAATGCGGATCCAAGTCTGGTCTACAACCGATTAATTCCACGCAAGGTGAAGGCGGCAAAGAGTGAGCGCCGCAAGTTAGCCCAGTCCGATCCATCTCTGGCTGGCTTTGTACTGTTGCTTGGGCTTGATAATTCGAAGATCGCAGAAGCTGCGCCAGAACTTAAACATCACAATATTTATTTCACCAACAATTACGATGCCGAATTTGATGCAATCTTTAAGCAGAAAGTTCCGGTTGGCGATCCAACAATCTATATCTGCAAGCCAGATGACCCAACCATGACCAAACGAGCAAATACCGAGGCATGGTTTGTCTTAATCAATGCACCGCGACATGACCCACGCAACGGTTGGGATTGGAGTACGAGCGGCGAGAAATATGCCAAGCATATTATTGCCAAACTCGATGCGTTAGGTCTGCGAGTAAGTGAGCGCATCGACGTGATGGAATTTCGCACTCCCCTCGATCTAGAGAACGCTACCGGCGCACCTGGCGGATCAATTTATGGAAGCGCAACTCATGGAGCAAGATCGGCATTTACAAAGGCGAAAAATATCTCCCCGATCGAGAACCTCTATTGCGTAGGAGGCGGAGCTCACCCTGGTGGTGGATTACCGTTGGTAGGAATAAGTGCGGAGTTAGTCGTCGATGCTATTAACGGAACGAAGCCGGGTGAAAGCTTCCATTAGCACTGTGACAAGTGCGACCACTTGGAACGTTGACCAGAAGATCGCGGTTTTTTGAACCAGACTTGCCCCTGTCATCCCATGTATTGCAAGGGTGGAGAAGAGCATCGCTAGCCCCAAGAAGATTGCCCGAACTGGTCGTTCGCAGATCGAAACATAGGTGATGGCAGCGCTATCGAGCGCAGCAAGGCGAGCACGCACATACTCCTGCACAAAGGCGGCGAGCCAAGCGATACCAACGATCCACCATGACGCACCAAGGGCGTAAAAAGTAAGCGCCCAGAAAAATTCGGCGATCCGATCAGCACAGGAATCGAGAATTGCTCCCCACTTGCTACTTGTTCCTAGGAGGATCGAGGTGGAACCATCGAGGCCATCAAGCGCTAAGGCGAGAGCCAGGATCGCGATGGCATAAGGGTGTGCAGCACATCGCCAGACCGCGACCGATGCGACGACGCCGGCAGCGGTGAGAAAATGTGCAGAGATCTTTAGCTTTGCAAGCAGTAACGCGATTGGTCGGGCGATCAATAACCATCCCTTGACGGCACCAGAGACTTCAACGCCACCGTGCAATGAACTCCATGCATCGAAGAACTCATCCTTGCTCATAACGTGCGCCATTCGACTACCTCACTCCTAGTCGTGTGATGATCTCTCGAGTTGCTCGTGCGTTATTCATCGTATAAAAATGAAGGCCAGGAACTCCAGCCGCGATCAACTCTTCACACAACGTCGTCGCGATCTCAATTCCTAATTGAGTGACCGCTTCGTCATCACCGGCCACAGCCGCAAACCGTGACGTCAGCTCCTCTGAAATTGCTGCGCCACCCAACTCGGCCATGCGCGTGAGTTGCTTAATATTTGTGATCGGCAAAATTCCAGCGATCACAGGAAGCGCGGAGCCACGTGCGCGAAGTGCGTCGACGAGCGAAATCCAGGCTTTGCTATCGAAGAA
>CAIZGZ010000143.1 GCA_903932695.1 uncultured Actinomycetes bacterium
AAATCTTCCATCGTGCCAAGTGCGGGGTTGATTGCATCATGGCCACCGTCAGAATTACCGATCGCCCAAGGAACACCGGGATCCGACTCTGTTGGGGTGAGGGTGTTGTTCCGTCCTTTGCGATGCGAATAACCGATGGGATGAATCGGAGGAAGATAGAGAACTTCAAATCCCATCTCCGCTACTCGCTGTAGCGATTGCGTCGCGGTCTTAAATGTTCCGGATGTGATGCTGCCATCTTTATTGGCGATTGCACCTTCGCTTCGCGGAAAGAATTCATACCAAGCACCGTACAGCGCACGCTCTAGCTCAACATAGAGTGGAAATTTCCCAGACTGTGAAGTGATCGCACGACCTTCATCAAAGGCCTCAATCACGAAGTGATGGAGACCTGTGGTGAGCGGACGAATATTTGCCTCAAAGCGATCGGTACCCGGCCAAAACTCTCGCATCGGTACGCGAGCAACTTCTTTGCCAGCGGGATCTAGCAGAATCGCTTCAGCATAGAGCGCTTCGTGGCCTTCGCGAATAATTGTTGCGCGCACGTTGATCTCTTCGTTGATCACGGCTTTGACAGGACGTTGCTGCCCACCGAAATCTACCGACGGTGTGACATCAAAGATCGGGAAGCGATTGCGCATGGTGCAACTTTATCCGTTGAGGTTGGTCATCACGTGCTTGATTCGGGTGTAATCCTCAAAGCCATACATAGAGAGATCCTTGCCATAGCCCGACTGTCTAAATCCGCCGTGCGGCATCTCGGCTACGAGAGGGATGTGAGTGTTGATCCAGACGCAACCAAAATCAAAAGCCTTTGCCATGCGCATCGCACGTCCATGGTTGGTAGTCCAGACCGATGATGCCAATCCGTAGCTCACGCCGTTTGCAAATGAGACTGCCTGGGCTTCATCCGTGAACTTTTGGACCGAGATGACTGGACCGAAGATTTCGGATTGAACCATCTCGTCGTCTTGGCGTAGGTCAGCGACAACTGTTGGATTGAAGAAGTAACCAGCACGATCAACTTGGGTACCACCGGCAGCAATTCGGGCATGGGATGGAATGCGGTCGATAAAGCCTTGAACGCGGGCTAATTGATTGGCGTTGTTTACTGCACCGTAGAGAACATCTTCGGTTGGCGCACCGGTCTTAATGACATCGTTTGCCTGCTTGGCAAGGAGTGCAACGAACTCTTCGTAGACGCCGGCTTGCACAATCACGCGTGTAGCAGCAGTGCAATCCTGTCCCGCGTTGAAATATCCTGCGATCGCAATCGCTTCTGCCGCTGCTTCTAAATCAGCATCATCAAAGACAACTACTGGGGCTTTGCCACCAAGTTCTAGGTGGACTCGCTTCAAATCATTGGCAGCGCTTCGCGCAACGTTCATGCCTGCTTGCACCGAGCCGGTGATAGAGATCATCGCTGGCGTCTTATGTTCTGCGAGTAACTTTCCGGTTTCGCGATCACCGGTTACAACGTTAAAGACACCTGCTGGCAGAAACTCCGCCATGATCTCGGCCATCAAGAGCGTTGATGCTGGCGTGGTATCGGAAGGCTTGAGCACAACGGTGTTACCGGCGGCGATCGCTGGCGCCCATTTCCAGACCGCCATCATCATTGGGTAGTTCCATGGTGTTACTTGGGCACATACACCGATTGGTTCGCGGCGGATAAACGAGGTCATGCCGCGCATATATTCACCGGCGGATTTGCCCTCTAAGTTGCGGGCAGCGCCTGCGAAGAATCGAATGTGATCGACCATCGGTGGCAACTCTTCAGAAGCGGTGAGCGCAAGTGGCTTGCCGGTGTTCTCGGATTCAACAGCGACCATCTCATCCCCGCGCGCCTCGATCGCATCGGCGATCTTTAGGAGTGCACGTTGACGTTCAGATGGTGTGGTTTCGCGCCAATCAACAAAGGCGGCTTCGGCGGCAGTCATCGCTGAATCAACTTCGGCCGCGCTTGAGACCGGTGCGGTCGTATATGCAACGCCGGTAGCTGGGTTGATGATCTCGCTGGTAGCGCTGGTGGAGGCTACGAATTTTCCATCGATAAAGTTTGAGAGGCTTTTCATGCCCCTACTCTAGAAGAGCTAGCGCGAAATGCGAACACCTAGCAGGTAAATCTTGCAGCCCAAGCAGTAATCAAAGGCGCTATTTAAGAAGGCGGCGAAGAGGCAGCCTGCAGTTGCGATTGTGAAGAGCAGCCAGGTATGCGTGAGCGCCCCGGCGGTTGCGACCGCAACAAAACCGAACCCCACCAGCTGTGCGAAGCGAGGTGGCTTTGAGCTCTCGAGCGGAACCTCTCCCTTCAAGCGGGGTTGAATCAACCGACGATAGATCAGACCATATGGACTCTTTGGCATGCTGTAAAAGGCAGAGAAAGCAAAGACAAAGAGCTGCCAGATAATCAGAAGCTCTGACCGGGTGATGAGCGCGATCGCTAATACAAGAGTTGTGATCCCAGCGCTAAAACGTGGACCGCGCGCATCAATCAATTCTGGTTGTGCCATTAAATTTTCTCCAATACCGCGATCACTTGGCTTTTCTTAGGTGCACCTACAGCCCGACCGATCTCAACGCCATTGCGATCAAGAAAGACGGTAGTGGGTGTCTGTCGGATATCTAACTTTCGAACTAACTCAAGGTGCGACTCTGCATCGATCTCAATATGTTTAATTCCAGAAAATTGAGGAACGACAGTTTCAAGAGTTAATCGGGTTGCACGACATGGCGCACAGAATGCAGATGAGAATTGAAGAAGTGTTGCTTGAGATCCAAGCTCGTGAGCGATCTCGCTGCTGAGCACTGCAGGTTGAGCTTTTTTCTTTGCTCTGAATTTTCCAGAATTTTTCCGAGAGAGAAATCCCACGATTGCAGCAGCGAGAAGGACCGCGCTAACAAGGAGAATGGATCTCATGCAGTTATTTTTGCACTCAACCTGCGTTAGACCTAAACGCGGATGATTTGCAGAAACATAAACACTGCATGAGATCCATCAATTTACGAAGCGAACGAAGCCAATCCGGCGACGTGCGGCTTTGGACCACCGTTGACATTGCCGTAGCGGTGATAAGTAACCGCAACTGACTGCTCGAGCAACCAACGGGAGGCTTCGATATCACCGCGCTGGGTGACCGGACGGATATCGAGGGAGATGCCGCGAGAGAGTGCCTTAGCACGTGGCGCTTCCTCACTTGAAAGCCAACGCACCTTGTACTTGGCACGAGCAAGGAGATCATCGTGACTCTCACTCGATGCGGACGACCACTCGACGGTAATCCCAGTAAGGCCCGCGATGTACTTAATGAGATCGATATCGGCGCGTGAGGTCGAATCATCGATGCGAACGATAACCGGCGCCAATGGCTTGCGATAGCGCAGGTAGTTCTTCTCAACGTTCAGACCCGTGAGATCAACCGCTACGCCGCCAACTTCTCGCCACCACTTATCAACCGACCACTTTGCTGCTGCTACATCCTCTAGCGGAGCCCAATCGCGAAGCGTGTTGAGATAGTTTGGTCCACCTGCTTTTGCAGTTGCGCCAACACTTGAATTTTTCCAACCACCAAATGGTTGACGTTGAACAATTGCGCCAGTGATGCCGCGATTGATGTAGAGATTTCCAGCTTGGATATTCTCCATCCAATACAAGCACTCATCTTCATCGAGTGAATGAATGCCGGCGGTGAGACCAAAATCCGTTGCGTTCTGCCATGCGACTGCGGTCTTGAAATCAGGGGCGACCATCAACGCAAGGACCGGACCAAACCACTCGTTGCGATGACTCCATGATCCAGGCTTTACACCGATCTTTACACCTGGACGCCAGAGCTGTCCGGCTTGATCGAGTGGCATCGGTTCGACCAACCACGATTCTCCGTCGTCGAGTGTTGTGAGTGCGCGATGTAGTGCGCCTTCTGGTTTGCGAATTACTGGACCAACCGTTGTTCCGAAGTTCCAGCCTGCACCAACTTTAAGCGAGGTCACATCGTCCACGAGTTGACGTAGGAAGGCCGGATCCTTGTAAATATTTTCGACGATGATGCCGAGTGAAGCGGCGCTACATTTCTGACCAGCATGGCCAAAGGCAGATTGAACGAGATCCTTGACCGCTGCATCGATATCGGCGCACGCTGAGACTAGAAGCGCATTCTTTCCACTGGTCTCGGCCAAGAGATTGAGATCATGCTTCCACTCGATAAACATCTGAGCGGTATCGATCGAACCAGTCAGGATCATCGCGCTTACTTCTGGATGAGTAACGAGGTGCTTACCCGAGTCATCATCGCGGGTAGGTACAAATTGCAGCGCTGATTTCGGTACACCCGCTGCCCACAACTGCTGGGCCAAGAGCCAGGCAGTAGCCACGGTCTCAGGCGCTGGCTTCAAAATAACGCTATTTCCAGCGGCAAGTGCGGCACAGACGCCGCCTGCTGGGATCGCATATGGGAAGTTCCATGGCGGAATAACGAGCACGATTCCGGCGGCCTTGGAATCGCTGCCATCCACTGCGTGGGTTCCGTAGTAGCGAGCAAAGTCGATCGCTTCGCTGACTTCTGGATCCGCTTCCGAGACAGTCTTGCCAGCATCACGAGACATCACTGCGATTGCGAGTGCGCGCTGTGCTTGCATGATCTCGCCGGCCTTAAAGAGAATTGAGCGACGAGTCTGAGCAGGAGTATTGCTCCACGCATCACCGCCACTACGTGCGACTGTCAATGCGCGATCGATAATCTCTGGATTTGCAACTTGGTACTTGTACCAAACCTGAGCATTGTCACCCGGATCGGCGCCAAGTTCGTGCTGGCCGCTATGGATCTCCTGGCCATCGACCACAATAGGGATATCCATCTCACCGCTCTTGATCCGCTCGAGCTCGCTCACCAAAGCTGCTACATAGACCGGATCGGTTGGGTCGCCAGAAGCTTGGTTATGAAATGTTGAGTAATCGACGGGATCTGGAACGTGACGACGCGACGCCGTAGAGATTGTGTGGCGTTCAACGAGCGACTTCTCAAATCGTGCGCGTTGTTCTGCAAACTTTGCGGAGTTGGTCGCGATCTCAAATGTTGCCTTGAGGTAATTCTCGTCAGAGGTATTCTCATCTAACCGGCGCACAAGGTAGGCAACCGCAGATGCGAAATCATCTTTATTGGTAACAGGTGTGTAGAAGAGCACCTGGTGGCCAGAGCGAACAATTGCAAGCGCCTCAGCGTTCGCCATTCCTTCGAGCATTTCGATATCGAGTTGGGCGAGCACACCACGTTGCTTGGCAACTTCTAGCGCCCAGGTGAGGTGGAAGAGGTTGTGGGATGCGATACCGATGCGCACTGCATGAGCATGCTCGGGGCGTAGCGCAGTATCGATCAAACGCGAATAACTAGCGTCTACATCTGACTTTGAGCCATACGGAGCAGGGCTATAGCCATGCAACTCGCCTTCGGCCTTCTCCATCGCCAAGTTTGCGCCTTTGACAAGGCGAATCTTGATTGTGCCGGACTTCGCCTTAAAGCGTTCTAACGAGAACGCGGTGAGATCTGCGAATGCTGCGTGTGCTTCTGGCAGGTAGGCCTGCAAGACGATACCAGCGTGGATATGTTGGAACTCTGGTTCGCTTAAAACGCGCTTGAAAGCGTCAACGGTCAGCGCAAGATCACGGAACTCTTCCATATCAAGATTAATAAAGGTGCCGTGTGCATCAGCCGCGGCATAGATCAGGCGCAACTTCTCGCAGACACTTGCCAGAGAACCAGCGTGATCAATAGTGATCATCTGTGCCACAACAGCAGAGAGCTTGACCGAAACATAATCGATCTCGGGGCGAGTGATCATCTCCATCAAACGATTAAATCGCTCTTCTGCTTCGTGCTTACCAAGAACGGCTTCACCCAGAACGTTGATGTTAAGACGAATGCCTTGCTCTTTACGCTTTGCGACATGCTTTGAGAGTTTTGAACTCTCGGCTGGCAAAATCAAGTCTTTAGAGAGCGCGCGAACGCGACCGTGAACAACGCGAACGATAAATCCTGGTGTGGCGACTGCAACGACTCGAATAAATTTAAGACCGAACGCATTGATCAGACCGAAGCCTGTGACCGAGGCCTTCTTGGCGGCGCCGTTAAAGATTTTGATTGCTTCGCGCACAGAGTGCACGCGCATCACTTCATCGGTCAGAGTGATGGTAACTTCGATTGCTTCTGGATCTTTAAAGAGGCGACCGACGCGCTTGCGGTTGGACTTCTCGCGATGAGTTCGCAGCTTCTCGGATCCCTGGATCAGTGCTCTCGCGCTCTCAGCCGAGATTGCTCCTGAGCTATCGATGGACGGGTCGGTCGGCAATACGGTCATTCGCGAGGCTCCTTTGTGA
>CAIZGZ010000144.1 GCA_903932695.1 uncultured Actinomycetes bacterium
GATTCAACCGCCCAACTTCTCGGAGTAGCGATTCACTTTATCGCCTCTCAGATCGCTACCAACCCAGAGCTGACCTTGGATCAAGGGATCGAACAGTTGGTTAGTGCGTGGCCCGTTGTTGATCAAAATGTTGGTTGGTTTAAAGAGTCCCAACTCAATACCGCAAAGCATATGTTGACTCGATTCTTTCAATGGCAGGAGAAGAATCCACGCGAATTGGTCCTCGCGGAAGAAGAGTTCCGACTTGAATTTGATCGCGTTATTCTGCGCGGTACCGTCGATCGGCTAGAGATCGATCCCGGCACCGGTGAATACTTTGTCGTAGATCTTAAGACTGGCGCGGATATGACGGCGAAGCAAGCACTCGCAAATAAGCAACTCATGGCCTATCAACTCGGCGTTGTTGAAGGTGGATTCGCAGCGCTGCCTGACGGCGCACGCTCTGCTGGCGCTGGTCTGCTCTATCTCGCTAAGGAGACCGCCAAGAACGAGACCCTCGATCAAGGTCCGGTCGATCCCACTACATTTAAAGAAGAGGTGGCGGAGGCAGCAGAAGCAATGGCGGCGGCCACCTTCACTGCGGTGATCAACTCAAAGTGCCGAAGCTGTCAGATCAAGGCGTTATGCCCACTTCAGAGCCAAGGCGGGAGCGTGCTCGATGAGTAAGAAACTCGGCCTTACCTCATCTCGGGAGGTTACCTCGCTTGATATTGCGCAAGCGCTCCACCAAACTGGCGGCAGGCTGATTAAGCCGACCGATGAACAGCGCGCAATCATCGAGTCGAAGGAGTTTGGCCCAACCGTCATCATCGCTGGCGCTGGCTCAGGCAAGACCGAAACGATGTCACAACGAGTCCTCTGGTTGGTTGCTAACGGAATCGTGCGGCCAGATGAGATCTTAGGTCTCACCTTCACTCGCAAAGCCGCGAGTGAACTCGCTACTCGTATTCGACAACGGTTGCACCAATTACGCAAAGTCGGTCTCTTGCCAAAAGATGAGCAGAATGGTCAGAGCCTAGATATCTCAGTTGATGTCTCTACTTATCACTCATACGCGGGACGAACTCTTGCGACCCATGGCATCAGGATGGGTATCGATACCGATATCGAGCCGATGGGTGAAGCTGCTGCGTGGCAGATGGCGGCGCAGATCGTCAACTCATTTGTCGAACTACCACGGCCGATCGTTCATAAACCCAATTATGTGATTGATGCAGTACTACAACTTTCCGGAGAACTTGGCGAGCATAATCAGAGCGTCGAAACGCTTCGCGATCTCCTCCTAGAGCTCGAAGCAAAGTTCCTTGCGGTGCAGAGCCCAAAGAGCAATGAGGATTTTCGTAAAGCGCTTGCGGTGGTGCAAGAACGAATTGCGCTCCTGCCCATGCTAGAAAAGGTCGACCAGCATCGAATCGAACTCGGCCAGCTCACCTTTAACGACCAGATGGCCTATGCCGCAAAATTGGTTGAAGAGATTCCAGAGATCGGTCAGCTCGAGCGAACCAAATATCCCGTAGTGCTCCTCGATGAATACCAAGATACCTCTTACTCTCAAGTCAGATTTTTATCTGCGCTCTTTAGCGACGAGAGTGGCCACCATGTCACGGCAGTAGGCGACCCAAACCAAGCTATTTATGGCTGGCGCGGCGCTTCGGCCGCAACGCTGGAGACCTTCGACTCCCATTTTGCAGGAGAGACGTCGCACTTTGATCTACTGACAAC
>CAIZGZ010000145.1 GCA_903932695.1 uncultured Actinomycetes bacterium
AGTTCATACCCTTACTTATAGAGGTATGAGTAGAGCGCGTAGAAATTAAAGAGTGGGAGCAACAAGTAAGCGAGGTTAGCTACCCACACGCTCTTTCCGGATTTCTTGAGCTGCTCACCAAGAGGCGAAAGACCTTTGAGCACCTTGAGTGAGTCGATCACCCATTGTGCATCGCGGTTTGCGCCCATAATGGAGATCGCCGAGAAGACGCCACTCGTCAGTACCAATCCCATCGCAAAGAGGCGAAGTTTTGCCGGCATCTCAGCGTTGAGGTGACCAGTAGCGCCTAGCGCCAAGATCACAGCCAGGAATGCGGTCGGGGCAAGTTGTGCCTTGATCAGCGAGTTGCGTAGATCGGTCCAGGTTTGAATTAGCTCTTTTTCATTCATGCCAAAATGCTAACACGACCCTAAAGATCCATCTGGACTGCAAGGCTGACGACGCGAGACTCCGGCAACCCGAAGTAGTGCGATGCGGTTGAGGCGTTGCGATGCAAGAAGGAGAAGACTTTGTGGCTGAGCCCCTTGAGCTCGCCGGTGTCCACTCCTACGATCTTTCGATCAACGAGATAGTACGTGGCCAACGATTCTTCCTTAGCGGTAAGTACGCTTTCGACGAGCAGTTTTGGAATATTGATCTGATCCATGTAGCCAACTGAGCAATTAAGTTGGGTGACACGCGAATTGAGAGTGTGGACAGACCCATGAGAGGTGGCATACGGAGACTCTTCGGTGCTCACGCTTACAAGCACGACTCGATTTGGAATGACATGCAGATTGGTAATTTGGGCCATGAGAGCTTGCGGAACCTTATCGACCTTGGAAGTCATAAAGACTCCGACTGTAGGAATGCCAACTACCTTGCCCTGGTTAACCAATTCTTCGACATCTGCCCATGCCGTGGCGTCACGATCGAGCTGCTTTTGGAGCTCGATCTGACCTTTGCGCCAGGACCACATCGCGTAAACAACAATGATCGCAATAAATAGTGGAACCCATGCGCCTTTAAAGACCTTAGTAGATGTTGAGGCAAAGAAGCCAAGATCGATAATTCCGAGAAAACCGACAATCGCACCAGTGACAAATCTATTCCAGTGCCAACGGCGTACAGCAACGATGTAGAAGGCCATGGTGGTGATTAACATCGTCCCGGCGATCGCAAAGGAGTATGCGTTTGCGAGCTTTGCTGAAGTTCCAAAGATGATGACCAAGATGATGGAGCCAATACCAAGCATGGTATTCATGACCGGCACATAGATCTGACCCTCTTGATCCGCATTGGTGTGAATGATTTGTAGGCGCGGAAATAAGCCGAGTTGCACAGCCTGGCGTGAGATTGAAGCGACACCAGAAATTAAAGCCTGCGAAGCAATGATTGTTGCCAAAGTTGAGATCAGAACGAGAAAGACCAGCGATGCTTTATTCGGGGCCATGTTGAAAAAGAGTGCAGAGGTGGCCTTAGGATCAACAATTTCTAGCGCGGCTTGCCCCAGATAGTTCGCGACCAAACATGGTGCGACGATAAAAAACCAGCCAATTCGAATCGGCTTAGCGCCAAAGTGGCCCATATCTGCATAGAGCGCTTCGACTCCAGTGATTGCGAGAATGACAGATGAAAGAATGATGAAGGTATGAAAGCCTTGGTGTCCAACATAGGAGATGGCGTAGGTGGGGGATAACGCCTTGAGTACATCAGGGTGTCGCGCAATCTCTCTGATACCTAGTGCTCCAATAGTGGCAAACCAGATAAAAGTGATAGGACCGAAGAGCCGGCCGATTTTCTGAGTTCCTTTGGATTGAACCAGAAAGAGAATCGCCAAAATGACGACGGTAAGGGGAACCTCAAAGTGCACCCAACTAGCGTTAATCTCGCCAGTTCCTTCAACTGCGGATAAAACCGAGATGGCGGGAGTGATGATGCCATCACCAAAGAGAAATGCGGTTCCGAGCAATAGCGCACCATAAATAAAGTAACGGCGACGATTGTCGGGATTGCGAATTTCTTTAGGAAGAAGTGAGAAAAGTGCGAGCACACCGCCTTCGCCCTTGTTATCCGCACGTAATACGAAGGTGAGATATTTAAGCGAGACCACGAACATCAGCGCCCAGAAGATGAGCGAGACCGTGCCGTAGATGCCAGCAACATTGGATTGACCATCAGAGACCGACTGCTGGAACGCATAGATCGGACTCGTTCCGATATCGCCAAATACGACTCCCAGAGCGAGTAGCGTGAGCATCGAGGTAGAACTCTTTTTATGCATCGCGGGAGATCCCTATAACGTTTGGTTGGGTTAGGTGGATCATAGTATTCAGCCTTTCATCGTCGAGTTTAACAACGACGACCAGGCTTCCCGTCACACCAGTACAAAGATTACACGCTTGTTAACCAAAAAGCCCTTTTCGGGTAGGATTTTCATGTTGCTTCATTACATGTCCATATGTGCTCGTCTGCGGTCGAGTTTGATCCCGAGGCCCACAAGGCTTCAGAGTTAGGAGTTAGCCATGAAGGCGATTCCCGAAGATCAGAACCTTTTGATCGAACTTCAACAGATTGATAGCGCTATCGACCACGCGAAGGTACGCCTCTCTCAACTCCCTGAGCGCGAACAGATCACCGCCATTCATAAGCGACTCGAGAACACTGCGGTTGAATTAACCGTCGTTGAGACCGAAC
>CAIZGZ010000146.1 GCA_903932695.1 uncultured Actinomycetes bacterium
GGTTCGTGGCTACACCCGTTGCCAGCGTTGTGGTCGCCCACACGCGGTCTACCAAAAGTTCGGCATCTGCCGTATCTGCTTCCGTGAGATGGCTCACAAGGGTGAGCTTCCAGGCATCACCAAGGCATCTTGGTAACTGGCCGGTAACAGCTTCGTAACTAGGTAATAACTAGGTAAGATTGCCCGCTTGACCCGGCTTCGGCCGGATCAAATTGGCTAGTAGTAAATAGCAGTAACTAAAAGTAAATAGCAGTTCCCATTCGAGCAGTACATAACTACAAGCAAGGTCTGATTCACGAATAAGAGATCTCTCGGGTCTTGAATCTTATTCACGAACAGAAACCGGTTTGAGAAAGGCCAGAGGCCACAGTATGACAATGACAGATCCAATCGCAGACATGCTTGCACGTCTGCGCAACGCGAACTCCGCGTACCACAACACGGTTTCAATGCCGTCGTCGTCGGTAAAAGTTCGCATTGCCGAAATTCTTAAGCAGGAGGGCTTCATCGCCGGCTTCAAGGTAGAAAATACCGTTGCTGGTTTTGGTAAGACTCTCACCATTGATTTGAAGTTTGGTGCAGATCGTGAGCGTTCAATCGCCGGTCTACGTCGCGTTTCAAAGCCTGGTCTTCGCGTTTATGCGAAGTCAACAGCGCTACCTAAGGTCCTTGGTGGCCTCGGCGTTGCAATCATCTCAACATCATCTGGTCTGCTGACTGATAAGCAAGCCAACAAGCAAGGGGTAGGCGGAGAAGTTCTCGCCTACGTATGGTGATCATCTAAATGTCACGTATCGGTCGTTCACCCATCACAATTCCTGCGGGAGTTGAAGTTAACATTTCTGGTCAGGAAGTTGCGGTAAAGGGACCTAAGGGTTCACTTTCACACACACTTGCTGGTCCAATCTCGATCACAAAGGAAGAGTCAACGCTCGTCATCGCACGTCCAGATGACAGCCGTACAGCTCGTTCACTCCATGGTCTCTCACGTACCTTGGTTGCTAACATGGTTGAAGGCGTCACCAATGGTTACTCAAAGACAATCAACATCGTTGGTGTCGGTTACAAGGTAACCGAAAAGGGTCAAGATCTTGAGTTCGCTCTTGGTTACTCCCACGCGGTTCCATTCAAGGCGCCAGCAGGAATCACCTTCAAAGTTGAGTCTGCAACCAAGCTCTCTGTCAGCGGTATCGACAAGCAACTCGTCGGTGAAGTAGCTGCGAAGATTCAGAAGCTTCGTAAGGCTGATCCATACAAGGGTAAGGGTCTGCATCTAGAAGGCGCGAAGATTCGCCGTAAGCAAGGAAAGACAGGTAAGAAGTAATGGCTATCGGTGTAAAAGTTGTTAAAGGCTCGGCACAGAATGCCCGCCGTCGTCGCCACTTCCGTGTCCGCAAGCGTGTAGTCGGTTCTGCCGAGCGTCCACGTCTTGTCGTCTCACGTTCATCACGTCACCTTGTTGCTCAGATCGTTGATGATTCAATCGGTCAGACACTTGCATCTGCATCGACCCTTGAGAGCGCACTGCGCGATTCAAAGGCTGATAAGACTGCCAAGGCTCGCATCGTAGGTACTGAACTTGCAAAGCGCGCAACTGAAAAGGGAATCTCTGCAGTGGTCTTCGATCGCGGTGGAAATAAGTACACCGGACGCATCGCAGCGCTAGCTGATGCTGCTCGTGAGAATGGATTGGACTTCTAATGGCTACTCCTCCAGCAAACACAACCGCGGGAGATCGCGGTCCTCGTTCAGCAGGCGGCAACGCAGGCGGTAACGATCGTCGTCGTGGTCGTGACGGAGCTCCTGAAAAAGAGAAGTCTCCCTACACAGAGCGCGTTGTCTTCATTAACCGTGTAGCAAAGGTTGTCAAGGGTGGACGTCGTTTCTCCTTCACAGCTCTTGTTGTTGTCGGTGACGGAAAAGGCACTGTTGGTATCGGATACGGCAAGGCGAAGGAAGTTCCACAAGCCATCGCTAAGGCTGTCGAAGATGCTAAGAAGCAGTTCTTCAAGGTCCCACTTTTGAACGGAACAATTCCTCACCCAGTTCAGGGTGAAGCTGCAGCCGGCGTTGTTCTTCTTCGCCCTGCATCACCTGGTACAGGAGTTATCGCTGGCGGTCCAGTACGTGCAGTACTTGAGTGCGTAGGTATCAGCGATGTTCTTACCAAGTCTCTCGGATCTAATAACCCCATCAACATGGTTCACGCCACCGCAGCAGCTCTTAAGATGTTGGAGAACCCAACAGCTATTGCAGCTCGTCGTGGTCTGGCTTTGGAAGATGTCGCACCTGCAGCAATTGCTCGTGCCGTAGCAGCATCGGTTGGTGCCTAATGCCTCGTCTAAAAGTTACTCAACTTCGTTCCAAGGTTGGTGCTCGTCCAGAGCATCGCGAGACCTTGCGTTCACTCGGTTTAAAGCGAATCGGTGATGTCGTCGTCAAGGAAGATCGTCCAGAGATTCGTGGAATGGTCGTCGCTGTACGTCACATGATCACCGTTGAGGAGGTCGAATAAAAATGGTACTCAAGGTTCATCATCTACGTCCGGCTCCGGGCGCAAAGAAGGCGCGTACTCGTAAGGGTCGCGGTGAAGCCTCAAAGGGTAAGACTGCTGGTCGTGGTGGCAAGGGAACACGTGCTCGTAACGTTGTTCGTGCCGGCTTCGAAGGTGGTCAGCTTCCTCTCGTCATGCGTCTTCCAAAGCTCCGTGGTTTCAAAAACCCTGAGCGTGTGGAGTACCAGCCAGTGAATGTCTCAACCATCAACGCTCTCTATCCAAAGGGTGGAAACGTTACCGTTGAAGATCTCATTGCAAAGGGTGCAGTCCGCGATGGCTACCCAATCAAGGTCCTTGGAAACGGCGAAATCTCCGTCAAGGTTAACGTTGTGGTTCACGCATTCTCATCATCAGCATCTGAGAAGATCGCTGCTGCTGGCGGAAGCGTTACCAAGCTTTAATACGAGCTATCACCCGAGATATTGAAGAATTAGAAGGAGAAGTTAGATGCTTTCAGCGTTTGGTAAGGCTTTTAAGACGCCAGATCTTCGCGTAAAGATTTACTTCACCTTGGCCATCATGGCCCTCTTCCGTTTCGGATCGATCGTTCCAACACCAGGTGTTTCCTATAAGAACGTCCAGAGCTGTCTGAATCAGACTAGCTCTGGCGGTCTTTTTGGTCTCATCAACCTCTTTAGTGGTGGCGCGCTTCTTCACTTGTCAGTCTTCGCACTTGGCATCATGCCGTACATCACCAGCTCTATCATCATTCAATTGCTCACCGTTGTTATCCCTCGTTTCGAAACTTTGAAGCAAGAGGGTCAATCAGGAAATGCAACTCTTACTCAGTACACACGTTATTTGACCGTTGGTCTTGCAATCTTGCAATCAACTGGCTTGATCGCGGTTGCTCGCTCAACCGGTCGCCTCTTTAGCGGATGTACTCTGCCAATTGTTCCGAACTCTTCGTGGACCCGTATCGTCACCATGGTTTTGGTGATGACCGCTGGTACTGCAGTAATCATGTGGCTTGGTGAATTGATCACCGATCGTGGTGTTGGTAACGGAATGTCGATTTTGATCTTTACATCGATCGCATCTGGCTTCCCAACTCAGCTCTGGTCAATCAAGCAGCAGAAGGGTTGGTTCCCATTTTCCTTCGTGATGGCAGTTGGAATCTTGACCGTGGCTGCGGTTGTCTTCGTGGAACAGGCGCAACGCCGTATCCCAGTTCAGTATGCAAAGCGCCAAGTTGGTCGCCAGTCATACGGCGGAACTTCAACATATATTCCGATCAAGGTGAACCAAGCTGGCGTTATCCCAGTAATTTTCGCCTCGTCACTTCTCTACATCCCATCATTGATCGTTAACTTCTCGGGTTCAACCGCGAAGTGGGCGGTCTGGGTTCAACAGAATTTGGTGAAGGGCGATCACCCTATTTACATCGTCTCTTACGCACTTCTCATTATCTTCTTCACCTACTTCTATGTTGCGATTACCTTCAACCCAGATGAGGTTGCAGATAATATGAAGCAGTACGGTGGTTTCATCCCAGGTATTCGTGCGGGCAAGCCAACATCGCAATATCTGCAATATGTACTCTCTCGCATCACAGCCCCTGGCTCGCTCTACCTTGCATTTGTCGCGATCATTCCGATTATCGCTCTGATCTTGTTCCAGGCATCAACCAACTTCCCATTTGGTGGTACCGCGATCTTGATCGTTGTTGGTGTTGGACTTGATACCGCAAAGCAGATTGAAAGCCAGCTCCAGCAGCGTTCATATGAAGGCTTCCTTCGCTAATGCGCTTAATCCTGGTCGGTCCACCAGGTGCAGGTAAGGGAACTCAAGCTGTTCATCTCGCTGCGCACTATGCGATCCCTCATATCTCAACGGGCGATATCTTTCGTGCAAACATCAAGGGTGAGACCGAACTCGGCAAACTCGCAAAGTCCTATATGGATGCTGGAAATCTCGTCCCAGATTCAGTGACGAACGAGATGGTCAAAGATCGCCTCTCAAACCCGGCGTTCGGCGATACCGGTAATGGATTTCTACTCGATGGCTACCCACGCAATATCGATCAAGCAGAGTTTCTCGCAAGCGTTCTCAATGAACTCGGCACACCGCTTGATGCCGTACTCGAACTAGAGATTGAAAGCGCAGAGATCGTTACTCGACTCTCAGGCCGTCGGACCTGCCGAGGTTGTGGTACGAGCTTCCATATTATTTTTGAAAAGCCAGCCGTCGATGGCATCTGCGACAAATGTGGTGGCGAGCTCTACCAACGCGAAGACGATAAAGAAGAGGTGGTAGCTAACCGCCTGAACGTCTACTCCGAGCAGACCGCACCGATCATTGGCTATTACCGCAGCGCAGGTCTCCTCAAGGTGATTAGCGCACTCGGCGAAGTCTCTGAGATCTCTGCACGCGCAATCTCCACCCTCGGGTAGTTGGCTCGAGCGACGTGAATATTCAATATAAGACTCTCGATCAACTGAAGTTGATGAGAAAGGCCGGCCTGGTCGTAGGTCAGGCGTTAGAGATCATGCGCGCTGCAGTTGCGCCGGGCGTGACTTCACTCGATCTCGATGCAATCGCTGCAGATTTTCTCAAGAAGAATAACGCGACGCCTTCATTCCTGAACTATCACGGCTATCCCAACGTCATCTGCGCCTCGGTCAACCAAGAGGTAGTCCACGGCATCCCTAATGAACGCCCTATGGTCGAAGGCGATGTTATGTCCATTGACTTTGGCGCTATCGTCGAAGGCTGGCATGGTGATTCAGCTATTTCGGTAGGGGTAGGCGCGATCTCGCCAGAGAATCAGAAGATGATGGATGTCTGCGAAGAATCGATGTGGCGGGGGATTGCGGCAGCTAAGGTTGGCGGGCATCTGACCGATCTCTCCTATGCGATCGAGCAGTACATCATCTCCCAGGGAAAATATGGAATTTTGCGCGAGTATGGCGGCCATGGCATCGGAACCGAGATGCATCAAGAGCCTCATCTGCTCAACTACGGCCCAGCCGGCATGGGGCCTGAGCTCAAGCCCGGGCTAGCGCTCGCGGTCGAACCGATGATTACCCGTGGCACCGAGAAGATGCGCGTTCTCTCCGATGAGTGGACCGTCGTCACCGGGGATGGCTCCTATGCCGCCCATTTTGAGCACTCCTTTGCCCTTCTTCCCGATGGTAAGCCATTTGTCCTCACCGCCTTGGATGGTGGCCGGGCTCGGCTTGGCGCTCTCGGGGTAGAGATCTCCGACCTGCTCAGCTAGGGCGGCCCTTAACTGGGCGGATTTCGTATTTTGAGCCTTTCACCTTAGGATTGCCCTCTGCCTAGAAATAGGCGGCACAACCCGTAATTCAACCGTGTTCAGAAACGTAGGTACTGCTTGGCTAAGAAAGATGGCGCAATCGAAATCGAGGGCACCGTAGCTGAAGCATTGCCCAACGCAATGTTCCGAGTTGAACTTACAAATGGACATAAAGTTCTTGCACATATCAGCGGCAAGATGCGACAGAACTACATTCGCATCCTTCCTGAAGATCGTGTGATCGTTGAACTTAGCCCATACGACCTCACACGAGGTCGAATCATTTATCGTTATAAGTAAAGCTCTTTACTTATTTAAGTGTGAAAGAGGAACATCGTGAAAGTTAAGCCAAGCGTGAAGAAGATTTGCGACAAGTGCAAAGTCATTCGTCGTAATGGTCGCGTCATGGTCATTTGCGAGAACCTTCGCCACAAGCAACGTCAAGGTTAATCACCTCGTTCGACCAGCAGTACAAAAAACAAAATACGCGTGATGTAACTAGAGCGAAAGCGCTAGACCCTCGGACTGGTAGGCCGAGGCCCAGTTACCCAACTGGGGAACATTGCGAAGGACCTTCCAGATAAAAGAAAAAGGGTAAGCGATATGGCACGTCTTGTTGGTGTCGATCTACCTCGCGAAAAGCGAGTCGAGATCGCACTCACCTATATTTTCGGGATTGGATTGACCCGCGCGCACGCAACACTCGCTGCGACCGGCATCAACC
>CAIZGZ010000147.1 GCA_903932695.1 uncultured Actinomycetes bacterium
GGTTGAAATCAGCGGCAGTTGTACTGGCGCTTATAGTTTTGCCAGGGTTATTGGTTAACGAGATCATCCCGGCTTCCTCGGCCCGCTTCCTCTGCCCCAACATCTAAAGTCGAGACCGTTCACCCCCATGGGTTAGGTTGCCCTCTAATTGTAAGACATTTACCGCCAAAGAGTTACCGCTGATTGATGTGAGCGCATTGCGGACAATTCGACGGATTAGCTTGAAACTCGACAGGGCGACCGGCCCCAACTTACCGCCGACTATTCGAACTTGTGCCTTGTAAACCTGATAAGCGTGTTAAACCTGTTAACCCTTGCCCGAATTTCGGCGGGAGAGCGCACGCGTCATCTCGCGATTCGCTTCCTTCTCCTTGAGCGTGTTGCGCTTATCGTGCGCCTTCTTACCCTTGGCCAGCGCAAGCTCAACCTTGACCTTGCCATCTTTAAAGTAGATCGAGAGCGGAACGAGTGTCTGCCCACCTTGTTTAATTTCGCCCGCGATCTTGTCGATCTCCTTGCGATGCATCAGCAACTTTCGATCGCGTCGAGGGGTGTGGTTATTCCAGGTTCCCTCCACGTACTCAGGAATATGGACATTAGCCAACCACAACTCGCCGTGATTTACATGGGCAAAGCCATCAAGAAGCGAAGCTCTTCCCGCACGGAGCGATTTCACCTCGGTACCAGTTAACGCGATCCCGCACTCCCAGACGTCTTCAATGAAATAGTCATGGCGAGCACTCTTATTCTGCGCGATCAACTTACGCCCAATTTCCTTAACCATCTCATTCACCGCCCTTCGCTGCAATATTACGGAGATTCCCGCCTCAAAGTATCCACCATCAAGGCGGTGGCGAGAAACTCAACTACATCTCGAGAAACAGCGAAACGAGCGTTAGACCTTGAGATATTTGCGCAAGGTGATCAACGATGCCAACCCAGAAACGAGGAATCCAATTCCAAGGAGCATTGCAGAAGCGGTCCAGACATCTGACCAGAGGAAGAATCGCGTGAAGGAGAGAAGTGGCGCAACCTTCGAATCCACCAGCGCCTTAAACCCGGCCAGGAAGCCAGTTGAGATCGCCCAACCAATCAGTGCAGCAATCAGCCCCTCGAGCAAGAATGGCAATTGAATGGAGAAGGATGACGCACCGACGAGTTTCATCACTCCGGTCTCGCGACGACGGTTAAAGGCCGCCAATCGCAAGGTATTGCTGATTAAGAGAGCTGCAGTCAGGACGCTCACGATTCCGATGAGCAGTGCACCGTCACGCAATACTCCAAGTAGCTTGAAGAACTTATCAAGAATTGTTCGCTCGTCTTGGACCGTATCAACTCCAGGTCGTCCGGCGAACGCGCTCTGAACTACTGCGAATTGAGTTGGGTCCTTGAGCTTTACTCGAAAACTCTCTGGCAGCTGATCGGCTGTCACATTCTGTGCAATAGCGGAGCCTTTAAATTGCTCCTGGAAGTGTTGGTAGGCCTCACTTTGAGACTCGTAATAGACGGTCTGCACAACGGGAAGTGCTTGCAAATCGCTTTGAATTGCTGCACGTTGGGCAGCGGTTACGGGGCCACCGGTGCATGATGTCGACTCGGAGAGTGCGCCACACAAGAAAACCGAGACCTCAATCTTGTTGTACCAATAATCTTTCATAACTCGAACTTGAGAGTTTGCAAGTAAGCCAACGCCGAGAAGAGTCAGCGAGATCGCCACTGTAACGATGACGGCAAAAGTCATGGTCATGTTTCTTCGAAGTCCGATTCGGACTTCACTTAAGACAAACCCTGCGCGCATCTTCCGCTCCTTTTACTTGGCCCTGCTCGTTACTTGGCCCTGCTAATTACTACTTGCTACTCAAAAAAATCAACCGGTGTACCCATACACGCCGCGCACCTGATCGCGGATAACGTGTCCACCCTCAAGTTCGATCACGCGCTTACGCATCTGATCGACAATAGTGGAATCATGGGTAGCCATTACAACGGTGGTGCCCTCGCGGTTAATCCGATCAAGCAACTTCATAATTCCAATACTTGTGGCTGGATCAAGGTTTCCGGTTGGTTCATCGGCAATCAAAATCATTGGGCGGCTGACATAAGCTCGGGCAATCGCCACGCGTTGCTGCTCGCCACCCGAGAGCTCCCCTGGCTTGCGATCCGACTTCTCTTCTAAGCCAACCAACTCGAGGACCTCTGGCACCTCGCGATTGATCTCTTTTTGAGAGTAGCCAAGGACGTGAAGGGTAAAGGCGACATTCTCTGCAACCGTCTTGTTGGGCAGGAGTCGAAAATCTTGGAAGACCGTACCTACTTGGCGGCGAAGCTCTGGGACCTTGTGAGCCGAAAGCGAGCCAAGTTCTTTGCCCGCCACGATGATGCTGCCCGACGTCGGATGCTCTTCACGAAGGACGAGGCGCAGGAAGGTGGACTTGCCGGAACCCGAGAGGCCTACGAGGAAGACAAACTCCCCCTTGGTGATCTCCAAATCCACCCCATCAAGCGCCGCGCGCTCCTGTTTGGGGTAAACCTTGGTTACGTTCTCAAATTTAATCACTTAGGCAGTTTAGTTAAAGAAGCGCCAAATGCTGGGTGATTTGACCTGCCTTGGGCTGGGAAATCTCTCAATCCCCGTTGAGCGAGTAGGCCCAGGCATTGCTGGGAAATCTCTCAATCCCCGTTGAGCGAGTAGGCCCAGGCAGTTCCGTGAAATCTCTCAATCCTCGTTGAGCGAGTAGGCCCAGGCATTGCTGGGAGCTCTCCCAATCCCCGTTGAGCGAGTAGGCCCAGGCATTGCTGGGAGCTCTCCCAATCCCCGCTGGGTGGGGCGAACCGCTCTTACTCGCCGCGCTCGCGGCTCATGCGCCAGCGAATTCCGGCTTCAATAAAGCCGTCGAGATCGCCATCAAGGACCCCGGCTGGATTTCCAACTTCATAATCGGTCCGGAGATCTTTGACCATTTGATAGGGGGCCAAGACGTATGAGCGCATCTGATTGCCCCACGAGCCAGAGTTGTCGCCTTTGAGCGCATCGATTCTGGCGCGCTCTTCTTGTCGGCGCCGTTCCAACAACTTGGATGCCAAGACCGCCATCGCGGTCGCCTTATTTTGAATCTGAGAACGCTCATTCTGACAGGAGACCACGATGCCGCTGGGTATGTGAGTAATACGTACGGCAGAGTCAGTCGTATTCACTCCCTGGCCTCCCGGGCCTGAGGAGCGATAAACATCGACACGAATCTCTTTTTCATCAACCTCGAGGTGGTCGGACTGTTCAACGACAGGAACTACTTCTACGCCAGCAAACGAGGTGTGGCGGCGGCTCTGACTATCAAAGGGTGAGATTCGAACGAGGCGATGAGTTCCTTGTTCGACTGAAAGCGTGCCATAGGCATATGGGGCGCTGACACGAAAGGTGGTTGATTTGATTCCCGCCTCTTCGGCATACGAGGTCTCGAGCACATCAACTTTGTACGAGTGGCGCTCGCAGTAACGCAGGTACATACGCATCAACATCTCGGCCCAGTCGGCAGCTTCAACTCCGCCCGCTTCAGAGCGAATTGTGACCAGGGCATCGCGCTCGTCATATTCGCCACTTAAGAGCGTTTGAACTTCCAAATCGCGAATCGCTTTTGCCACATCGTCGAGCTCGTGACCGGTGTCCGCTAACGCTTTTTCATCGCCCTCATCTTGCGCAAGCTCAAGAAGTACAGGGACATCCTCGAGGCGCCGGCGAATCGTTGTTACGCGATTGAGTGTTGCTTGAACGCGTGAGAGTTTGCTTGTGACCACTTGAGCCTTCTCGGGATCGTCCCACAAGTCCGGCGCACTGGCCTCTGCCTCAAGCGATGCAGCATCGGCATGCAATTTAGGTAGGTCAAGAACCTTCTCGATGCTTACTAGGGTGGCGTCGAGCGCCTTAACCTCAAGTAAGTATTCGCGCGCTGCCATATCCCAAGCCTATCGGTTCGCAGTGCCGATTTTGATCGAAGGATGGCGCGACTTCGTGGCAGTAACTGGCTCAACCTCCACCACCAATAATCGAGGTGGCGCCAATACTCGCAGTTACTTCAGTGGTCGCCGAGCCGATTCCTAACGGCATCTCGAGAGCGGTCGGAATGATCGCAGAGATTGTCGCGCTCACCTCATCGGCCTGACACTGCCAATTCTGGATAGAAATTGCTTCACCGCGAAGGTTTGAGCTCACAATAGAGTTTTGAAAATTTGATTCTGCCGTAGCGCAATCAAGCGGAACCCGAAA
>CAIZGZ010000148.1 GCA_903932695.1 uncultured Actinomycetes bacterium
GGTCTGTCGACAGATTCGCACCCGCTCAAACGTGCCGGTCATTATGTTGACGGCAAAAGATAGTGAAGTTGATAAGGTCGTTGGACTTGAACTCGGCGCCGACGATTACGTCACCAAGCCATACTCAACCCGCGAACTCGTCGCACGTATCCGCGCCGTGCTTCGCCGCGGTAGCGATGATGACCTCGGGGTCGATGGAACTCTTGCAGCTGGTCCAGTCCGAATGGATGTAGAGCGCCACGTCGTCACAATCAACGGCACCGCCCAGCAATTGCCGCTCAAAGAGTTTGAGCTCCTTGAATTTCTCATGCGCAACTCAGGTCGCGTGCTCACCCGCTCCCAATTGATCGACCGAGTCTGGGGTAGCGATTATTTCGGTGACACCAAGACGCTCGATGTCCATGTGAAGCGTCTTCGTGCCAAGATTGAGGCAGATCCGGCCAATCCGGTATTTATCCAGACCGTTCGTGGACTGGGGTATAAGTTCGAGGGATAGAGGCAAGAGTTATGACAAGCTCATCGATAGCTCTCTTTATCTCAGTCTTTCTGGCATCCGCCGTCGAAGCGGTTGAAGCAGTCACTATTGTTTTGGCAGCTGGCACCGCTCGTGATTGGAAATCGACCGGGCGCGGCGTCATCGCCGGCTTAATCACTCTCGCAGCCATTATTGGCGCCTTTGGTCCGGCAATTTCACATCTGCCAATCTCTGTTCTCCGCGTTGCTGTAGGTGGTCTGCTGCTGGTCTTTGGCTTGACCTGGCTTCGTAAAGCGATCTTGCGTGCAAGTGGATTTAAGGCGCTGCACGATGAAGATAAAATTTTTCAAGAAGAGCTGGCCGCAGCAAGAGCCGCTGGCAAATCAGCAAAGCACGGAATTGATGACTGGTACGCCTTTACGCTCTCGTTCAAGGGCGTACTCCTTGAGGGACTTGAAGTCGCCTTCATCGTTCTTACCTTTGGCACGATCGATCACAATGTTGGCACAGCTTCGATCGCTGCTCTGGTAGCGGTCGCAATCGTGAGCGCCGCTGGATTTGCGCTCAGGGCTCCGCTATCTCGCGTACCCGAGAACACCATGAAGTTCGTAGTAGGAATTTTGTTGACCTCATTTGGAATCTTCTGGGGCGCGGAAGGCTCGGCCGGCTCAAGCAAAAAGTGGCCTGGCGATAACTGGGCGGTACTCGGCATCATCGCGTTTGTTGCGGTTGTCGCCTTTGGACTCATCGAAATTCTCAAAGTAGCGCACCGTAAACCGGCTCCGGAAAAGTCCGGAAGTACAGACGGCGCACCTGTTCAGACTGAAGTTGGGGTGAAACGGAGCAAGTTTGTCGCTAGCGTTATCGCCTTCGTTGAGTTCTGGATCGATTTCATTGTCGGAGATGATTGGCGAATGGCTGCCGGCATCGTTCTCTCTTTTCTGGTGACAGCCTCGTCGTCACTAGCGATTCTCACGTGGGGAGCCGTACCGCTTATTACTGCCGTGGTACTGAGTTACAGCTTAGCTCGCGCAATTAAGCGCTAGTTGGCTAAATCTGTTCATCTAACATTAAGTAACGCGTTACTTTTACTATGAGCCTTTGAAACTTCTGTGAACCACTATCGACCCCATGAGAGTGGCGATTGTGACCGAGAGTTTCCTCCCACAAGTAAATGGCGTCACCAATTCGGTCTTACGTGTCCTTGATTACCTAGCCCAAGAGGGTCATCAGGCTCTAGTGATAGCACCCGAGAGCGAAGGTGGCCCAGATAGTTATCAGGGCCATCGAGTAAAGCGGGTTCCAGCTATTCCACTTCAATCGATTGTGCCGATCGGAATGCCAATCGCTGTACCTACTCGTAAACTTGAGTATCTGATCGATGGATTCGCCCCAGATGTTTTACACCTTGCCTCGCCATTCGCACTCGGAGCCTATTCAGCTCGAATTGCCCGCAAGCTCTCCATTCCAAGCCTCTCCGTCTACCAGACGGATTTAGCGGGGTTTGCAAAACATTATGGCTTTACTGCTGCACATTCAACGTTACGGAAA
>CAIZGZ010000149.1 GCA_903932695.1 uncultured Actinomycetes bacterium
ACGAGTTCGCGGGTTGAGTATGGCTTGGTGACGTAATCGTCGGCGCCGAGTTCAAGTCCAACGACCTTATCAACTTCACTATCTTTTGCCGTCAACATAATGACCGGCACGTTTGAGCGGGTGCGAATCTGTCGACAGACCTCGGTACCCGAGATTCCTGGCAGCATCAGGTCGAGGAGAACTAGATCTGCGCCATGGCGATCAAACTCTTCGATGGCTTTTGTGCCGGTATCTGCGACACTGACCTCAAAACCTTCGCGTCCCAAGAGATAGGCGAGCGCATCAGAGAATGATGCTTCGTCTTCTACTACAAGGATTCTTGTCATTTAGATGGCCTCCGCGGCGCTGAGTTGAGTTGGTTGTGGGAAACGTAAAGTGAAGGTACTTCCAGCACCAGCGACCGACCAGACCGAAACATCGCCGCCGTGATTAGTAGCTACATGTTTAACGATAGAGAGGCCAAGTCCGGTGCCACCTGTCAGGCGTGAGCGAGCTGGATCAACGCGATAGAAACGTTCAAAGATTCGCTCTAAATCCTTCTCGGGAATACCGATACCTTGATCGGTGACAGAGATTTCAATCAATTCGTTGTTGGAGCGAAGATTAATTGCAACACGTGTGCCTTCTGGGCTGTAGTTAATAGCATTTTCGATCAAGTTTGAGACCGCCATCAATACCTGGCTGCGATCGCCACGAATTGTGCAAGTGCCATCAGAACTGAGAACGACATCGATTTTGCGAGATTCAGCTCGCATCTGCGAGAGATCGATCGCCTCCTGAAGGACATCCTCGACATCGATATCTTGCGCGTGCTTCAACGGATCATCATCCTGCAGGCGGGAAAGATTAATAATCTCTTGTACGAGTTCACTCAACCGTTTTGCTTCGGTCTGCATTCGGGTAGCAAATTTTGCAATCGCCTCTGGATCATCGGCTGCACCTAAAACTGCTTCAGACAAAATGGAGAGCGCGCCGATTGGTGTCTTCAGCTCATGTGAAATATTGGCGACGAAATCACGACGAATAGAATCCAGACGGCGCATCTCTGAATCATCGAAGACCAGCACCGCGACCTTTCCATCATCATCGAGCGGAACGGTACGAACTAGAAGATCGTGAGTTCCCCCGCCAAGTGGACCGCGCGGTAATTCCAATGTCGCTTCTTGGCTCTTGTTAAAGCGGCGGGTCGCACGAACGAGGACCAGAAGCGATTCGTTCACCAGCCGGCCATCTCGCAGCAAGTTATATGTATCAATACCGGGGGTCATAAAAAGAGTTGCGTTGCTGGGCGAAAGGACGATGCTTTCGGCATCGACATTGGCAAGCAATCGAGGCAGTGATTGGGCTAACTCTGGCTGCAAGGTGTCGATCTGCTGATCGACGGTTATCTGTGCAAGGGGTAGCGAGCCCTTGGCTGCACGCCGCATGCCTTTGATCCCCGAGCTCCACGCCATAGGCCAATCGTAGGAGGCGGCAGGGTCTGGTACCTACGGGAAGGCCGCTAACCCAGAAAATAACCCCAAATCTTTAGCCTCTGTTTAAATGCCGTTCACACAGGACAGGCAAAGAGGTCCATATAGAGGGTAACCTGCGCCTATGCGCGATATTTTCCATGAGGAGCTAGAGGGGATTAATGCCCAGCAGCTCAAGATGACCGCCCTCGTGAAGGATGCGATCGAACAAGCCACCCTCGCCCTGCTCACCGCGGACCTTCAGACCGCCGAAAAAGTTATTCAAGACGATGCAGCGGTCGACAGCATTCAGCATGATCTCGATGAGCGTTCTATTAATCTGATGGCTCGCCAACAACCGGTCGCTTCTGATCTTCGCACATTGGTCTCGTCGCTTCGTATTAGCGCGGATCTTGAACGTATGGGCGATCTTGCACACCACATTGCCAAACTTGCACGGATGCGTTTTCCCAACAAAGCGGTGCCCGCCGATATGGAATCAATCGTTACCGATATGGGTAAGGCCGCGAGCCGAATCGTTGAGAAGCTTGCCGTAGTACTTGAATTTCGCGATATCAATCGTGCGCTTGAGATCGATAAAGATGACGACGAGATGGATAAGTTGCAACGCACTCTCATTGCAAAACTCCTTGCGCCAACATGGCAGCACTCCGTTGAGGCAGCTGTTGATATGGCATTTTTGAGTCGCTACTACGAACGCTTCTCAGATCACGCGGTCTCTATCGCACAACGCGTGTACTACACAGAGACCGGCGAATTCGCTACAAAGAACTAGCTCGTCTTACTTCTTACCCTGATTTGCAACAGCGGTGATCGCTGCCTTTGCAGCTTCAGGATCGAGATACTCCCCGCCTGGAACTACCGGCTTAAAATGATCATTGAGCTCGTAGAAGAGTGGAATACCTGTTGGAATATTAAGTCCAGCAATATCTGCATCTGAGATGCCATCCAGATGCTTCACGAGCGCACGAAGTGAATTGCCATGCGCGGTAACGAGTACCGTCTTATGCTCTGTGAGATCTTTGGTAATCGAATCTTCCCAATACGGAATCATGCGGGTAATCACATCTTTAAGGCACTCTGTCTTTGGTAGATCTGCCCCAAGGTTGGCATAACGCGGATCGCCGGCCTGGCTAAATGGATCGGCATCATTGATAGGTGGTGGTGGCACATCGAAGGATCGACGCCACAATTGAAACTGTTCTTCGCCATATTCGGCGAGCGTTTGGGCTTTGTCCTTGCCTTGCAATGCGCCATAGTGACGTTCGTTGAGACGCCATGAACGGCGGACTGGAATCCACGAGCGATCGCAATTATCTAACGCGATCTGCGAAGTATTGATCGCACGGCGGAGTAGTGATGTATGGACCACGTTAGGAAGTAGCCCGCGCTCCTTAAGTAACTCGCCACCGCGAACTGCCTCAGCGCGACCCTTCTCTGACAGGGCAACATCGACCCAGCCGGTAAAGAGATTCTTTGCATTCCATTCGCTCTCACCATGGCGGAGCAAGATCAATTGTGTGGTCATGAGAGAAGTTTAATTGATGGATTGGATTTAGCCGACAGCACCCAGTCGTAGACTTCCAGCGTCCGACGTGCCGTTGATTCCCATCCGAAATTTGCAGCGTGTTTAGTGGCGCCAAGTGAGAGAGCGATCCGACGTGCTGGATCGGCGAGCAGCCGCGAGATCACCGCAGCCCACGCACGTGGATCGTGGCCATCGACCAAAGAGCCAGAGATGCCATCTGCGACAGCAGTACGCAAGCCACCAACAGCAGTAGCAACAACTGGCGTTCCACAAGCCTGTGCTTCAAGGGCGACCAAACCAAAACTTTCAGAGTAGCTCGGCACGCAGACGAGATCTGCGGCGCGATACCAATCTGGGAGATCTGCACGCGAAACAGGTGGCAAGAAGTGAATCAGATCTTCTACGCCGAGGAATTTCGCTAACGCTTTGAGTCGATCCGGTTCGCTATTTCCGCTACCCGATGCGCCGCCAATAACGACGAGGGCAAGTTTCGCCCGAAGGTGTGGTGCGTGCGCGACTAACTCGGCGACAGTGCGAACCAGGACCTCTGGTCCTTTATGCGGCTGAATTCTGCCAACGAAGGCCAAGAGATAAGCATCGGGCGCAATATTTAATTTCGTTCGCGCTGCGGATTTACCGCCACCCATCGTAAATCGCTGTAAGTCAACACCGGGTGTCACCACAAAGACATTATCTGGATTAGCACCATAGAGCGAGACCAAACTTGCCGCCTCTGCATCCGTATTTGCAATCAAGGCAGATGCGTTCTTGACGATCTGTTCTTCACCGATCGCACGGGTAATGGGTTCGGGTGAGTCACCTTCGGCAAGATTGAGATTTTTAACTTTTGCCATCGTGTGCATCGTGTGCACGAGTGGAATCTTGGTCTGCTCCGAGACCATCCAGCCGAGTTGGCCGCTGATCCAATAATGAGAATGAAGTACTTTGTAGTAATCGCTCGGAAGTCGTGCGAGGCACTCCATCATGCCGTGTGTCAGCGCACCGAGTTGAGAAGGTAGCTCCTCTTTCGAAAGTCCCTGGTAGGGACCGGCTTCAATATGTCGAACATTGACGCCCGGAACGATCTCAACGACTTCTGGAATATCAGGATCGGTTGCTCGTGTGAAGATATCTACTTCGACTCCGGCGGCCGCCATCTTGATGGCGTTCTCGACGACATAGATATTCATGCCGCCGGCATCACCCGTACCCGCTTGTTCAAGTGGCGAGGTATGCACCATTAAGGTGGCGATGCGGCCTTTCATCTCACAAGTGTAGGGTCGTGCGTACTTCCCCCACCACTCGAGAACCTCCCATAATTGCTGGGACCTCAATATCAGCGTCGATTCCCCACGCTGCAAAGATCGCCTTATTAATAGCGGCAAATGGCCGAGCGCCACCATCAGCAATTTTGAAAGCGCAGGCACGACCATCTGGCATTGAGAATACTTCGATCGCCTCTGCTCCATCTTTCATAAAGAGGCCTGGTACCCGTTGCATCATGAGAGTTGTCGTCCGACCCTTCCCGGCAACGAGTTCGGGGAAAGCACGAGCAGCAGCGATTACTTCTTGCTGCACCGGGTCGCTCGAAATTGTGACGTGGTGAATCGCGGTAGCGAGAGCTCGCGTCGTCATGGCAAAGAGCGGTGCGCCGCAACCATCGGCGGTGACGAGGGTGATCTCTTGGCCGCTCAGAGTCTGCATCTCATTGCGAATCGCAATTTGGAGCGGGTGCTCTGGCTCAAGATAACTTTCACGATCCCAACCATTGACCACACATGTTGCAAGCATCGCAGCATGCTTACCGCTGCAATTTTGCGCCAGTTGCGTAGGTGCCTTATCCCCCCATGCCGCATTCTCGCTCACTCCTAGTGGGCGATCAGGTGCATTGCGAAAGGCGGATAGATCAAGCCCAGCGTCGGCCAGGATCGAGAGGATGACCTCAAAGTGGAGCTCTGATCCAGAGTGACTTGCTTGCGCAACAGCGAGTTGTTTCTGAGTGAGCTTAAGCCCATGGCGCACCATGGCAGAGGCCTGCATAATTTTTACAGATGAACGCGGAAACATAAGCGCATCAATATCACCTGATGATGATGCAAGCGAGCCATCTGCATTGATTAACGCAAGGTGACCTTTATGTTCGGACTCCACAATTCCAGCGCGAACAATTTCAACAAGCACTTCACCAAATCCCTGGTTCATCTGATTTTACTTCCGCTCTATTCGGATTGACGCTCGAGCGTCGACCAGAGGTAGGCCTGCAAGGTATGTCCATCAGATGCTTTGTCGTAAGCGTAGAAGAGTTCGCCTTCGACGAGTCCGTAGAGTCTGGTACCAGCTGTAACGATATCGGCAGATGGTGATGAATAACCTTGGTCCATTGCGAGTTGAATCTTTGGTCCATCGTGAATTCCAACCCAACCCTCCGCCATGCCAGAGCTGTGCGCGATCACTACTTCGAGAACGTTATTTGGCTTTGGTCGCCAGAAGCCAGTCTCTGATTCAAATTGCGAGATGATCTCGTTATTTTCATCAATCACCCAAGAGCGCGAGTAGTAGTTGAGGAAGCCACGGCCGTCGTGATTGAAGGTGACTTCGTGGGCATATTGAAAGGGCTCGATCGTTGGGTATTCACCGCGACCCTTGCCGCGCCAAGTGCCGACCAACCACGCGAGTGGATAGAGATCTTCGTGGAGACCTTCTGGGATGGTAAATGCCATTACTTTCTACCCGCTTCTCGAGATTGTGCTGTGGTGTTCTTCCAGATTCGAACCGCTCCGCGCACCCCAATAAAGACGAGCGCTAAGCCCGCTGCTGCCGAACCGGCAACTAAGAGGAGGGAGTCGAAAAAAACCATACCCCCACTTTACTCTGGGGCGACGATAACTTCTTGGGTGGCGGCTACTCCGCCGAT
>CAIZGZ010000150.1 GCA_903932695.1 uncultured Actinomycetes bacterium
CAACGAAAATGATCGCAGCACTGCGCGCCCAAGCCCAGGAAATCCACAACGCATAGCACGAACCTTCATCTACAATGACGGAGTGAAATCTTTCGATCAACTCTTTTCTGAGCTCTCTCAGATCGCTGCTAACCGCCCCGAAGGATCGGGCACTGTGGCTTCGCTCGATGCTGGAATTCATGCCATGGGTAAGAAGATTATCGAAGAGGCCGGTGAAGTCTGGATCGCAGCAGAGCACGAAAGCAACGAAGCGCTGGCTCTCGAGATATCTCAGTTGCTCTATCGTCTCCAGGTACTCATGCTCGCACGGGGCTTAAGTCTTGATGATATTTATCGCGTTCTCTAACCGTTCATAACCAACCGCTACGAAGTGAGATAACTATGCTGAAGGTTGCAATCCCCAACAAAGGTTCGCTCTCTGAATCGGCTATTGCGATGCTCAAAGAAGCCGGTTATCGCCAACGGAGCGATGCCCGAGATTTGACGCTCATCGATAACGTTAATGAGATTGAGTTTTATTACCTACGACCTCGGGATATCGCGCTCTATGTTGCCTCCGGTGAATTAGAGGTTGGTATTACGGGGCGAGATCTGCTTATTGATAGCGGTGCTGATGCCATTGAGGCCCTCGCTTTGGATTTTGGAAAGAGCACCTTCAGATTCGCTGCACCCTCAGGTACTGCGTATCAACTCGCCGATCTCGCGGGCAAGCGCATCGCCAGCGCCTATCCAGGTCTCGTCAATGACTACCTCTCAAATAAGAGCATTTCGGCGACAGTGGTACGACTCGACGGAGCGGTAGAGAGTTCAGTGCGTCTTGGGGTTGCAGATGTCATCGCAGATGTGGTTTCGACTGGTGGAACTCTGCGCCAAGCCGGCCTTCAAGTATTTGGTGAGACTATCCTCGATAGCGAGGCGATCGTTATTGAGCGCCCCGGATCTACTCGCAACGGCGCTGTCGATACCCTCATTCGCAGGTTGCAGGGTGTGGTCATCGCAAAGCAGTATGTACTCGTCGATTACGACGTTGAAGATGCCTTCCTAGATCAGGCTTGTGCTCTTACCCCTGGTATTGAATCACCCACCGTCTCCGCTTTACAAAAAGCTGGTTGGAGCGCTGTCCGAGCGATGGTCAAGCGCACCGATATCAATCGGATTATGGATGACCTCTGGAAAGCTGGCGCGCGAGGAATCCTCGTAACAGATATCCACGCCTGTCGCTTGTAGCAACTAGTTCGTCGGGCTGATTCCTAAAAATTCAAGAATATGTGTGAGATCACCATCGGTGATCGATCTATCAGCGTGCTCGATCACAATCGGCTTTGCGTTGAAAGCTACGCCGAGCCCAGCGATGCGCATCATCTCTAGGTCGTTCGCGCCATCACCTACTGCCACGGTATCCGAGAGTGCAATACCCAGCTTCTCTGCGTGTTCACGCAAGAATTCCGCCTTCGCGGCTCGGTCAATGACGGCTCCAACCACCTTACCGGTCAACGCGCCATCAACGACTTCTAGAGTATTTGCGCGGTAGAAGTCGACACCCAGTTCCTCAAGAAATTCACCGATCACATTCTCGAAGCCACCGGATACAACAGCGATATATGAACCCTGTGAGTGGAGCTCACGAATCAATTCGCGTGCACCCTGAGAGAGTCGTAGCGCACCTCTGACTTCGGAAATCGCCTCTGAGTTTAGCCCTGCTAGCAGCGAGACTCGTTCTGTCAGTGATTCCCGAAAATCCAACTCACCGCGCATGGAGCGCTCGGTAATAGCAGCCACCTGCTCACCTACCTGAGCACGCTCGGCAAGAAGATCGATCACCTCATCTTGAATGAAGGTCGAATCCATATCAAGAACTACGAGATAGGGCTTCATGCTTCGGTTAGAGATCCTCGGAGTAGTCCATGGCTACGTCATAGCCGGTGCGTTCGCCAAACTCGACGAGATCAGCTTCGATCGCCAAGGCGTGGGCGGGATCAAGTTCGATCAGGACTCCCAAGATCAGGCGACCACGGAGCGCGATCTGCTCAACTTTGGCAATGGTCAGCGTGAAGGGTTCAAGCACCTCAGCCAGCTCTTCATAGACACCAGGCTTATCGGCACAGGCGACGATGATGAGAGAGGTAAAGGGCGCGGCTGCATCTGTGGCAAGACTCATGGGCTCAGATTAGCGTCTCAGGCGGTTCTAGAAGGTATCTTTGCGGATTATGAGTTCAGTGGTACGGGTAGATGAGATCGTTGTAGTTCGCGATGGTCGTAGCATTTTGGGCCCACTTTCATGGCAGATTTCTGAAGGAGAGCGCTGGGTCGTCCTGGGCCCCAATGGTGCTGGCAAGAGCACCCTCTTCTCTCTCTTAGCAGCACAGAGCCATCCATCAACCGGCAAGGTTTCGATCCTTGAAAGTGAACTCGGCAAAGTAGATATCTTTGAGTTGCGTCCTCGGATTGGTTTTGTCTCCAGCACTCTCGTCGAGCAAGTTCCGGAAGGCGAGAAGGTCCTTGATCTCGTCATGACCGCCGCCTACGCCATCGTCGGGCGTTGGCAAGAAGAATATGACCTTTGGGATGAATCTCGCGCGATTAGTTTGCTCACAATTCTGGGTGTTCGTGACTTGCGAGAACGGATTTTCTCAACGTTGAGCGAGGGGGAGAAGAAGCGTGTACTGATAGCACGCGCCCTCATGCCAAACCCAGAGTTACTACTGCTCGATGAACCAGCCTCGGGGTTGGATCTAGGCGGTCGAGAGGACCTCTTGATCCGACTTCGTGAATTAGCGCAAGATCCAACTAGCCCTGCCACCGTGATCATTACCCACCATGTTGAGGAGATTCCCCAGGGAACCACACATGTTCTGTTGCTTAAGGATGGGGAGATCATCGCAAGCGGTCCGATAGCTGAGGTTCTCACCGGTGCCTACCTGGCAAAAACTTATGGAATCGAACTTTCTCTCTCAATGCTTGACGGACGATACACGGCGAAGGCGGTTCACTAATGTTCCATTTCACATACCTGCAGGCGGTTGTCAGCGGCTTGATTCAGGGGATAACGGAACTATTCCCGGTTTCGAGTCTTGGTCATAGTGTGCTTATTCCCGCTTGGCTTGGCGGAAGCTGGCGTGCATATTCGTCATCTCCTCAATACTTATTGATCGCCATTGCGCTCCACTTGGCGAGTGCGATTGCACTCTTCATCGTCTTTGCACCGCGCTGGGTAAAGATTCTG
>CAIZGZ010000151.1 GCA_903932695.1 uncultured Actinomycetes bacterium
GCCGCTGCGCCATCTGGAGCTAGTTGGGCATCACAGAATTTAATGCGAGGATCGATATCGAAGTAGACACCATCGAGGCGTTCGATCGCTTCTTGAGTGAACTCTTTGAGCTTCGCGAGCAGGTTATCGCTACCTTCGATGCGATGCAGTTCTGCATCTTCACAATACTCCGCTACCTCTTTAAGGCTCTTGCCTTCGAGACCAAGTTTGGCAGCTGCAACGCGCATGCGATCGTTGATCTGTTGAAGATCTGCAACACCCCACTCGTAAGTTGCGCGCAAGTCAAGGTCGGCACCGGTGAAGTGTTTTGCCCATGGAGCATACGCTTCTGCACCAACGCCATCCTTTTCGACGCAACGTGGTGCATGAACCTCTTTGAGCCAGGTCGAAAGTGAGAGTAGAGAGTTCTGTGCTTCTTGAGCTGCAGCATGAAGCTCTGGGTACTTATTCTCTGGATCAAATTGTTTTGCCATAGCTGCATAGCCACCATCGCCGTGAACTTGGGCTTGTTCTGCCACAACCAGGGTCTGGCGCCTGGCAACAACTTTTCCTTGAGTCGCCATGGTGTCGAGCGTTGCTTTCCATTGTTCGATCGCGGTATCAATCGCCTTCAATCGTGATGTCACGTTAGCAATATCTTCGGCGCTCTCGACCTTCATGATGGTGAAGATGCTGCGAATGCTGCTAATTGGATTGACGATAGGGCTAAATCGGAAGAGCGATTCACCTGATTCAAAAAGGAGAACCTGGCTCTCCAGGCGATCGACGAGCACATCTTTAGCGATCCGATCAATCTCATCAATTGGTTCAAGTGCTTTTGCCTGCGCAATAACACCACGGATGTAATCGGTCACCTTGGCCGCATGCGCTATCGACAGATCATCGATGAGGTGTTCACTACCCGGGATACCGAGTGCGGTAGAGCCCATTGGGCTGAACTTGGCGGCCTCGACGATGTAGTCATCGGAGAGCTTGAAGATTGGTGAACGATGAGTTGTCATACCTGAAATGCTAGCGTGAATAATGAAAAGTGCGCTTGAAGGGATTCGAACCCCTAACCTTCTGATCCGTAGTCAGATGCTCTATCCGTTGAGCTACAAGCGCCGGTTGAGATGGGTAATAGTACCCGCTCTGGCCTACTGCCCCAAATGGAGCAATTTCTCGATTGAAACTTCCTTTAAACGTGGCTTTCCAAGGGCCTCGCCCGCTGCAACTTCCGCTGCATTGATACGACTCCACGCCGCTTGATCCACGATCTGCACCCCGGCTGGGATAAATGGCGTGATATCAAAATCAGGACGAGCCTCATCACGCAGATCCTCGATCAATAATTTCACGACATCAGATGCATCACTCTTGTTGGTACCGATGACACCAGAAGGACCTCTCTTAGCCCAACCAACAGTATAAATATTGGTTCCAAGCACGCGGCCTGCTTCATTCTCAATCACGCCGTGATGAAAATGAATTCCATTGATGGGTGCTGCTTGATATCCAATTGCAGAGATCACGAGATCTGCTTTGATCGAATACGTTTCGCCGGTATCAATAACTTTGCCATCTTTGATGGTGTTAATACCGAAGACCACTTCTTCAACTTTGCCATTTCCTTTAAACTCTTTTGGCGCTGCAAGGAAGTGAAACTCCATTTGGCGCTCGTGACCAGAGCGTGGATGCTCTGCGATTAAACGCCATGCTTCCAGGTTTGAGGCGAGATGCTTCTCGATCTCACCAGCAGCTTCGGCACGAGCGTGTGCAGCCTCGACCTCTTCTTTGGTGATGAGAACATCGGTGTGCTCAAGCTTCGGCAAATCGCGAAGCTCTGGTGCAGTGAACGCAGCGTGTTCTGGACCGCGACGTCCGGCGATATAGACCTTACGAATCTTGCTCTTGTGTAACTCTGCAAGTGCTTGTGGCGCAGTATCGGTGGGATCAAGTTCGGTTGGATCGATCGCAAGAATGCGCGCGCAATCCATCGCGACATTTCCAGCACCAATAACAACTGCAGTCGTGCCGTCAAGTGGAACATCGAGCTGCGCATAATCAGGATGACCGTTGTACCAAGGGACGAATTCAGCCGCCGAGAGAGAACCAGGAAGATCCTCGCCTGGAATGCCGAGCTTCTTTCCAACAGATGAACCCGTACACATCACTACTGCGTCATAACGAGCGCAGAGCTCTTCGATATCTATATCTGTACCAATTTCAACATTGCCAAAGAGGCGAAAATTAGGCTCGCTGGCTACTTTCTCAAAGACCTTAGCAACGGTCTTAATCTTTGGGTGATCTGGCGCAACGCCGCTACGAACCAATCCCCACATAGTAGGAAGGCGCTCAAACATATCGATCGCAAAGGTGCGTTGCTCATCCTGCGAATTTTGAAGTGCTTGAGCGGTGAAATAGCCGGCAGGGCCTGCTCCAATAATTGCAATCTTGTACTGAGGCACGCGTAATCCTTTGCTCGGGCGATCTGCTTATTCTACAGGTGCTGCGCGCTGATGGTTAAGGGAGAAAATCAGCTACCGGGTAACTGTTCTTCGCCTCAAAGACCCGATCCACGCCATTGCGACGCAGCGTAACCAGACCTTTACCAAAGACTTCGGCGATCTGGTCGTCGAGATCAAAGCTGATTCCGGTGTGCTCATCGATTCCAAGAATCGCAGTATCAGAATCCAAAAGTGTCTCAAGCACCTTCATGCGCCGCTCTCCAACAAAACAGAATCGGGTGTCGTGCGTGCCACCTTGGGTGTTGTTGTAGTGGGCAACCACTGTCGCCTTGAGGCCAATCGCGTGCTCAAGCAGGTTAAGGCCATCTAGCCAGAACGGATCATCGCCAACTTTGTACATTTCATAGACCGGCATTACTTTGGCGCCAAGTGTCATCGCAGCGGCTGATGCCATCACAATGGTTCCACGCTGCAAGAGCTCCTGAAACTTCTCAGCTGCTCCGATTGTGCTCCACACTTTAAGAGCATAGGTCGGGCTTCCTGGTCCAGCAAAAAGCCAATTCGCCTTCTCGATCTCAGCTAGCGCCGCAGGAGCACTGTCGTGGATGTGGCGCAGGTGTGTGTCGTGAACTTCAACACCAACATTCTTCTCGAAGTACCCCAAAATTCGGGAGGTCATCTCGTCGGCGTTCTCTTGAAAACCATACGGAGTATCAAGGTTGATGCGATAAATATTCTTGCCGAGCGCCTTAAGAATATTTTGGTGAGGCGTCACCATAGCGGGACTGTTCTCACCTGAGCCCATGAAGACAAGTTTGCGGGTCATAATGGGCTGCTTTCTCTGCGCTGAGTAAGGGTATGTCCGTTAACCATCAGAGAGTTTACGGGAGCATCGCGTGTTGCGCTTGTTCTGAGCGGAGACGAGAGGATTTGAACCTCCGAGGCCTTTTAACGGGCCTACCTCATTAGCAGTGAGGCGCACTCGACCGGGCTATGCGACGTCTCCAAGTGGTGAACGAAGTTTACAGTAGAAAGAGGTCGGTAATTACTTGGCGTCCGCCGTCGATAAAGAGCTCCAAAGAGCCCTTATCCACCACTAATTGGGCCGCTACCGAACCACCTTTAGCGGTTACGGGAACGCTATGGATGGCGCTATTGATTGTGCTGGGGCTGCGATCCACATAGACCATATTACGAGTAGCGTCATAACCAATCTTGATACCGCCCGCAATAACAATGGGATCTCCGGTCAGTTCAATCTCTCGAACATATTGTGCTCCCTCGGCAACCGGTCGCTGGATTAATTCAATCTTGCCATCGATCTTCGCAAGTGAGATCTCGCGCGGGAGTGACATCGCGCCACGATACGGATTTGCCGGAATGAACTTGGCGTAATCCCAATTACTCATCCAACCAATCATGATGCGGCGATTATGTGGTGCATCGTTAAAGGAGACCGCTGCGTAGTAATCAGCTCCAAAATCAATCCACTTAATCTCATCGAGATACTCAGTCTGGGTAAAAGTCACGCCATCAAAATCACCGATGAAGTATTGGGTGGCCGATCCACCCACGGGACCGCCGGGATTAAGACTTACGATTAAGACCCACTTTGATGCACCATCAACGTCTAGTTCAAAAAGATCTGGGCATTCCCAAATTCCACCCACCGCACCTACTGGACCAAAGTCGCTGAGGTGAGTCCAATTCTTTAAATCATCTGACTTGTAGAACTGAATAATAAATTCTTGCGGTAGAGCAACCGCCATCAACCAATGTCCTCGATGGCTATCCCAGGTCACTTTAGGA
>CAIZGZ010000152.1 GCA_903932695.1 uncultured Actinomycetes bacterium
AATCACGATCTGCTTGTTTGCGTTATACAACGTATTAAAAGTGTGGAAGAACTCTTCTTGAGTCCGCTCTTTATTCTCTAAGAACTGAATATCGTCAACAAGCAATACATCTAGATCACGATACCGACGTTGAAAAACACTGGCTTTATCGTCACGGATCGAATTAATAAAATCGTTAGTAAACTCTTCGGAAGAGACATAACGAACTCGAACGCCACCATATAACTCTTTTGCATACGCACCAATAGCGTGCAACAAGTGAGTTTTACCTAATCCAGATTCACCATAGATAAAAAGTGGGTTGTACGCCTTAGCTGGAGCTTCAGCGACCGCAACTGCTGCGGCGTGAGCAAAACGGTTCGATGCCCCAATAACAAAAGTCTCAAAAATATATCGAGGGTTGAGTTGTGATTGCTCAACTGGAGTTTTCTTATCGAGGTAGTCATGGTCGCGACCAGTTCCACTCTTGACAAAACTTTGTGGAGTGAGATCAAGTGGTGTCTCATCGACAACCTCTTGTGGAGTTGGATCTAACTCTAAGTTCTCATCGACCGTCACTGCGATGTTGATTTTTTGCCCGAGTTGCGAAGTAAGAATTTCGTTCAAAGCGCCCTTTACTCGGAGCTCAAGAAAATCTTTAGCGAATTGGTTGGGGGTATTTAAAAGGAGGGTGGCGCCACCATCGTTCTGCAAGAGACCGAGCGGCTTTGTGAGGGCGAGGAAGGCGCGGTGTTGGGCAGACTCGCCTGCCATGGAGTCGATAACCGTTCCCCAAAGCGCCCCAAGATCGACGTCGACTTCCATTCCACACCCATTCCACGTTATCCCCAAAGATATCCACAGCCTGTGGTCTAAACCCCAGATTGAGACTCTTTAAAAGCTCAATAAAGCTAACTATCAACAACTGCCAACCAGCGGGAGCTAGGCTCGCACTACATGAGAGCGGCAACCTGTGGATAGAGGGCGAACTTAAAGGGTTTCTCTCAGAAATACAAGTAGTTATCCACAATTACTCTGTTTCTACCGCCTAACCCTCTCAACCCCGGCTTGACCCTTTTCCACAGCCCCCGTAGCCTTCTCCTCTATCTGTGATGTGGGGCATCTCCACTTATAAGTGGATGGGCCGACCGAAAAAGGGAGTTTTTGATGAGCAAGCGCACCTACCAACCAAATAACCGTAAGCGTGCCAAGAAGCATGGTTTCCGTGCCCGTATGGCAACTCGCGGCGGTCGTGCTGTTCTAGCATCACGTCGCGCCAAAGGTCGCACTCGCATCTCTGCGTAAAACGTGCTCTCTGCATCGAATCGTCTGCGTAAAAGCTCAGACTTTTCTCGCACCACTAAAACTGGCCACCGTGCCACATCTTCGCTCTTAGTTCTCTATTTCCTCACCCATAAGGATTTACCGGCGAGCCCACAATTAGGTCTCATTATTAATAAGAGCGTTGGTGGATCAGTAGAACGCCATCGCATCGCGCGCCAACTACGCCATGTAGCCAGAGAACATATCGCCGATTTTCCAGCACATACCCAGATCGTTGTTCGTGTTCTCAAGAGCGCCGATGACTATCGCCAAGATTTCACCGCGTTGATCGGCAAAGCCCAATCTCGAAGCAGCCAGACAGGAGCAAGCGCGTGAAGCACTTGGTCCGACAAGCATTGGTTGCCCCAATCGCTTTTTATCAAAAATGGATTTCACCAAGCATTGCACCGCGCTGTAAGTACTACCCATCGTGCTCGCAATATGCAGTCGATGCGATTAGTGCCTACGGCCTAAAAGGTTTAGCAATGAGCGCTTGGCGACTCCTACGGTGCAACCCATGGTCGCATGGCGGAGTTGATTACGCAGTTAACGATGATTTGAGAGATCTCTCGAAGCAGAAAGTAGAGGCGCACGCATGAATACAATCCTAAAACCCTTATATTTCGCTATCTCTTGGGTGATGGTGCAATTCCACTCATTCTTCGGATTAATCCTCGGCAAGAACAACCACGAGAGTTTGAAGTGGACCCTCTCTATTGTTGGTCTCGTTATTTTGATTCGCGTCATCCTCATTCCACTCTTTGTTAAGCAGATTAAGAGCCAACGAGCTATGACTGCGCTACAACCAAAGATGAAAGAGATTCAAAAGCGCTACAAAGATGATCGTCAGAAGCAATCAGAAGAGATGATGAAGCTCTACAAAGAGCATAAGACCAATCCACTCGCATCATGCTTCCCACTTCTTGCACAGGCACCAATCTTCTTCGCACTCTTCCGTGTGCTCAACGCCGTCGCAAATGGCGACAAAGGCCACTACCTACCTTCAGTTTTCACCACGCCACTTTTGGCGACAGCGCATGCTGCAAAGTTCTTTGGTGCACCGATTGCAAATAGTTTCTTAAGCCATCCGATCTCACCAGTAGGTACGACAAAGATCATCACTTTGGTTTTGATTGCATTTATGTCGGCAACAACTTTCTCCACACAACGTCAGTTGATGGTGAAAGGCATGCCAAAGATGGAGCCAGGCAATGCAATGGCTCAACAACAGAAAATTATGTTGTATGTATTTCCGGTGATCTTCGCAATCTCTGGTGTGAACTTCCCTATTGGTGTTTTGATCTACTGGTCAACAACTAACTTGTGGACCTTCTTCCAACAGCTCTATGTGATCAAGCGCAATCCAACCCCCGGCTCTCCTGCCTATGAAGAGCTCTTAAAGCGCCGGGCGCTTGAGGGTGGCACGATGGATAGCGGCGCCGTCCTCTCGCCAACAGAGGCAGAGAAGCTCGAGAAGAAGGCGGCTCAAACCGCTGCCCGCCAACGAAATCAACCAAAGAAGAAGAAACCCCGTAAATAGTACTAAATCACCCTAATTGGTATAAATCAGACATTTAAGGAGAGAGTTATGAGCGAGACAGAGAAGAGTGCGGTAGCTACCGAGGCAGCGCCAGAGAAGGTCAAAAAGAGCTTGATTACCCGCCTTGAAGAAGAGGGCGATGTCGCTGCGGATTATCTCGAAGGTCTCCTCGATATCGCAGATCTCGATGGAGATATCGATATCGATGTCGAAAATGACCGAGCAGCACTTTCAATCGCCGGTGGCAAGCTCCAACACCTGGTCGGCAGCAACGGTGAGGTACTCGATGCGCTCCAAGAGCTCACCCGCCTCGCAGTTCAAACCAGCCTCGGTGAGCGCTCTCGCTTGATGCTCGATGTTGATAACTTCCGCAGTTCCAAGAAGGAAGAGTTGGCGAAGCTAGCTCACGAGATCGCGGACGAGGTTAAGTCGACCGGTGAAGCGATCAAACTCAAGCCTATGAACGCATTTGAGCGTAAAGTCGTCCACGACACCATTCAAGAGATTGGCCTCACGAGCGAGTCTGAGGGCGAAGAGCCACATCGCTGCGTGGTAGTTCTCCCCGCTTGAGTGTTTCACGTGAAACCCTCTTAACGGGTTTCTTTCCCACCACAGCTCCCAAGGCTGAGCGCTATGCTGAAATTTTAGCGAGTTGGGGGATTGAGCGTGGCTTGATTGGGCCCCGTGAAGGGGATCGTATTTGGGATCGCCATATTGCCAACTGCATCCCAATAACAACGATCATTCCGACAAGCAGCAACCCCGAAAAAGCCATCTCGCTTGTAGATATTGGCTCGGGCGCTGGATTACCTGGAATTGTTATCGCGTTAGCGAGACCAGATCTGAGCATCACACTGATAGAGCCACTCCAGCGCCGGGTAGATTTCTTACTTGAAGTGATTGCGGAGCTAGAACTACCTATTGAGGTTATCCGCGGAAAAGCCGAGTCAGTCAAGCGCTCCTTCGATATTGTGACCGCTCGCGCGGTCGCCCCTTTGCCAAAACTCCTCCCTATGACTTGGCACCTGGTAAAAAATGGTGGAGCCCTCATGGCGATGAAGGGCGAATCCGCTGCCACTGAGATCGAAGAGACTGAGGCCAAAAAGGGCTCAACAACTACTCTCCACACCCTTGAGCTACCCGGATTTGATACCGCTCGGGTTATTGAAGTCCGAAAAGCGGGCTAAACTTCCCGTTATGGACCTCGCTGTTTCACGTGAAACCTCTTCCGAGAGCAGCCCAGAGAAGAAGGTCATTGGAATCCGCCGCCTGAAAGAGGCGATGCCTACCCCGACAAAAACTCGAATTTTTACCGTTGCCAACCAAAAAGGTGGCGTCGGCAAGACCACATCAGCGGTCAATATCGCCGCAGCTTTAGCTATGGGTGGTCTCAAAGTCTTGGTGATCGACCTCGACCCACAAGGAAATGCCTGTACCGCTCTCGGTATAGACCGGAACAAAGTTCCAGGAATGTTTGAAGTCCTTGTAGATGAGGTTCCACTAGCTGAAACTATTCAAAAAGTGGCCGGTTTCGCCGCACTGGAATGCGCACCTGCCAACCGTGAACTTGCCGGGGCAGAGATCGCAATGGTCAGCTTTGTAGCGCGCGAGAGCATTCTCAAGTTTGCGCTTCACAATTATCTCGATCAACGTGCCGCAGAGGGGAACCGCCTGGATTACGTCATTATCGACTGCCCACCATCGCTCGGTCTCCTAACGATCAATGCCCTGACCGCCACCGAAGAGGTTCTTGTCCCTATTCAATGTGAGTACTACTCATTGGAGGGAATCTCGCTTCTTATGGAGACGCTCGGCAAAATTAAAAAGGCCCTTAATCCATTGGTTCGAGTGAGCACAATCGTTCTTACGATGTTCGATTCTCGGACGCGATTAGCTAATGATGTGGCTGATGACGTCCGTCAACATTTCCCACAAGAGCTGATCGATATTCCTATCCCTCGCGCAGTGCGTATCTCTGAGGCCCCATCGTTTAATCAGACAGTGATGACCTATGACGCTAGCTCACCAGGTGCAATCGCATATCTCGGTGTCGCTCGCGAAATTGCGTTACGCGGCGTGAATAACGGAAGTGAAGTGGAGATCGCATGAGTGCTCGCAAAGGTGGATTAGGTCGTGGTTTGGATGCGCTCATTCCAACAACTCCCGTTGGTGAGATTGTTGATACCAATGGCGCTGTAGCAGGTATCGGACTTATTGTTGATATCAACGCAATTATTCCAAACAGCAAGCAACCACGAACCGTCTTTGATGAAGATGCACTCACTGAACTCTCTGCATCGATTAAAGAAGTTGGTGTAATGCAACCACCAGTAGTTCGCGATTTAAAAAATGGCAGATACGAACTCATTATGGGAGAGCGTCGACTTCG
>CAIZGZ010000153.1 GCA_903932695.1 uncultured Actinomycetes bacterium
TAACTTTTGAGTGTATTGAGATGAAATTGAGGTGGCCGCAATGTTCGAGCGCTTTACAGATCGAGCCCGTCGAGTCGTAGTTTTGGCTCAAGAAGAGGCTCGCATGCTCAACCACAACTACATCGGCACCGAGCACATCCTCCTTGGTCTGATCCACGAGGGCGAAGGCGTTGCCGCCAAGGCGCTCGAAGCGCTCAATATCTCACTCGAGGCAGTCCGCGCCCAGGTGGAAGAGATCATCGGCCAAGGCCAACAAGCCCCATCTGGCCATATTCCATTTACTCCGCGCGCAAAGAAGGTGCTCGAGCTCTCGCTTCGCGAAGCCCTACAACTCGGCCATAACTACATCGGCACCGAACATATTCTTCTCGGCCTGATCCGTGAAGGTGAGGGCGTTGCAGCACAAGTACTCGTCAAGCTTGGTGCAGATCTCAATCGCGTTCGCCAACAAGTTATTCAACTTCTCTCCGGTTACCAAGGCAAGGAGCCGGTTGCATCTGGCAGCGGTCCCGCCGAAGGAACCCAAACAACTTCATTGGTTCTCGATCAATTTGGTCGTAACCTCACCCAAGCAGCTCGCGAAGGCAAGCTCGACCCAGTGATTGGTCGCGAAAAAGAGATCGAACGCGTCATGCAAGTTCTCTCTCGTCGCACCAAGAACAACCCAGTTCTTATTGGTGAGCCAGGTGTCGGTAAGACCGCAATCGTTGAAGGCCTCGCACAAGCGATTGTGAAGGGTGATATCCCTGAGACACTTCGCGATAAGCAGCTCTACTCACTCGACCTCGGTGCGTTAGTTGCTGGATCGCGTTACCGCGGAGATTTCGAAGAGCGCTTAAAGAAAGTTCTTAAAGAGATTCGCACCCGTGGTGACATTGTCCTCTTCATCGATGAGATTCATACTTTGGTCGGCGCTGGTGCAGCCGAAGGTGCAATCGATGCCGCAAACATTTTGAAGCCAATGCTCGCACGCGGTGAGTTGCAGACAATTGGCGCAACTACCCTTGATGAGTATCGCAAGCACCTCGAGAAGGATGCAGCGCTTGAGCGCCGCTTCCAACCTATTCAGGTCGCCGAGCCAACTCTTCCACAAACGATTGAGATCCTTAAGGGACTTCGCGATCGCTACGAATCCCACCATAAGGTCTCGATCTCAGATGCAGCGCTGGTTTCGGCAGCGACGCTCGCTGATCGCTATATCTCAGATCGCTTCTTGCCAGATAAGGCGATCGACTTGATCGATGAGGCTGGTTCACGGCTACGCATTCGTCGTATGACTGCTCCACCAGAGCTTCGTGAGTTCGATGAGAAGATTGCAAAGGCTCGCAAAGAGAAGGAATCAGCGATTGATTCTCAAGACTTTGAGCGTGCCGCAGCGCTTCGCGACAACGAGAAGTCGTTGATTGCTGAGCGCGCTGAGCGTGAAAAGACCTGGAAAGCAGGCGACCTCGATGTCGTTGCTGAGGTCGACGAAGAGCTGATCGCAGAGATTCTCTCTCACTCCACCGGAATTCCGGTCTTCAAACTCACCGAAGAAGAGACCGCACGTTTGTTGCGCATGGAAGATGAGTTGCACCGTCGTGTGATCGGACAAGATCAAGCGATCAAGGCACTCTCCCAAGCAATTCGCCGTACTCGCGCCGGCCTGAAGGATCCAAAGCGTCCAGGTGGTTCATTTATCTTCGCTGGTCCTTCCGGTGTCGGTAAGACAGAGCTCTCTCGTACTCTCGCAAAATTCTTGTTTGGTGATTCGGATTCATTGATCCAACTCGATATGTCTGAGTACTCCGAGAAGCACACCGCCTCACGTCTCTTTGGCGCACCTCCAGGATATGTCGGATACGACGAAGGTGGTCAGCTCACAGAGAAGGTACGTCGCAAGCCATTCTCAGTCGTTCTCTTTGATGAGATCGAGAAGGCCCACCCAGATATCTTCAACTCACTCCTGCAGGTACTCGAAGATGGTCGCCTTACCGATTCACAAGGACGCGTCGTTGACTTCAAGAACACCGTGATCATCATGACCACGAACCTCGGAACTCGCGACATCTCCAAGTCACTTGGTCTTGGCTTCCATAATTCAGATGATGCGCTTGGCAACTACGAGCGGATGAAGGGCAAGGTCGGTGATGAACTCAAGAATCACTTCCGTCCTGAGTTCCTCAACCGTATCGATGACATCATCGTCTTCCACCAGCTCTCTGAGGTCGAGATTATTCAGATCGTTGATCTGATGATTGCTAACCTTGATGAGCGGTTGCGCGCGAAGGATATGGGAATCGAACTCACTGCTACCGCGAAGAGTTTGTTGGCAAAGAAGGGTTACGACCCACTTCTTGGCGCTCGTCCACTTCGTCGTTGCATCCAGCGTGAAATCGAGGATGTCTTGTCAGAGAAGATTCTCTTTGGCGATGTAAAGCCAGGGGAGATCACTCTCGTCGGTACCGAAATGGAAGGCGATAAAGAGGTATTCACCTTCAAAGGCGTCGTGAAGTCGACTATGCCTGATACGCCTGGCGATCTAGAAGAGGCACCTACCTCTAACTAGTATTTAATCAGCGAGTTTGTAGCTCTTGCCGGTGGTCTCAATAAGGCCATCGGCAAGTAGCGTTTTAAGGGCTTTATCTAATTGCTCATCGTTATGCCAGAGCACTAACAATTTCGATCGAGTGAGTGTTTTCTTCTCGCGAAGTGCTTGCACAACCACACCGCGGCACTGTCGATCGGTGCCAGCCCATGCTTGGCTCTTCTTCACGATCTCAGAAGCTGGATAGCCGGCGTCGCGCCAAGCACAGCTCTGAGCTATCGGACAGGAGTCGCATGCTGGGTTTCGAGCGGTGCAGATCAACGCGCCAAACTCCATTGTCGCTGCCGCCCATTGCGCACCTTGATCTGGAATAAGTTCGTATCTGATCTTGCGTTCGTATTGCGAAGGCGAAGTCGAAGAAGTTTCAACGCCATCGTAATAACGGGCGAAGAGCCGTCGAATGTTGACATCGAGCACAAGAGTTGGCTGGTTGAAGGCAAAGGCACAGATTGCAGCGGAGGTATATTCACCGATACCCGGTAGCCCCCGCAACTCTTCGAGGGTACGTGGGATTTCGTTATTAAATTGTTCTGAGATCACCTTTGCACATTCGTGCAGACGGATTGCTCGACGTGGATAACCCAAGCGACCCCACGCGGTAATGACGTCGGAACGTTTTGCCGCTGCTAAATCTGCGGGGGTTGGCCATTGTGTAAGCCATTGTTCCCACACTGGGAGGACTCGTTTGACGGGTGTCTGTTGCAACATGAACTCGCTGACCATTACGCCCCATGGGGTGGTGTTGCGCCACGGTAAATCTCGCTTGTTCTGATCGAACCAATCAATAAGCGTCTGTTGCACTTAAGAGATCTTCACCTTTGCAATGGCTTGCTCGAGTCGACCAACTTCCATGATCTCAATTCCCGGGATCTTAAGATCAGAGCCGACTGGGACCATCGCACGCTTAAAGCCAAGCCGAGCAGCTTCTGCGATCCGTTGTTGTGCCCCGGTTACTTTGCGAATCTCGCCTGCGAGTCCGACTTCTCCGATTGCAACGAGATCAGCTGGAAGCGAGAGTCCTTTCGCTGCAGAGGCAACTGCTAGCGCAACTGCGAGATCTGCCGAAGGCTCATTCATCTTCATTCCACCGACTGTTGCGACGTACACATCTCGACCAGAGATTCGAATATGTGCACGGAGCTCTAAGACTGCCAGCGTCATTGCGGTGCGGGAGTTATCTAATCCGGATGTGACACGACGTGCATTGCCGTAGTCACGGCCCTCGGCGACGGGAGCACCGACTAGTGCTTGAATCTCAGCAAGCAGTGCGCGACGGCCTTCTAGCGTGACCGTTACGCACGTACCCGGAACTGGTTCGGCGTGCCGAGTTGTGAAGAGGCCGGTTGGGTCGGGCAGGCCAATGATTCCAGCCTCTGACATATCAAAACAGCCAACTTCATCGGAAGCACCAAAGCGATTTTTCATCGCGCGAATCAAGCGAAGTCTAGAGTGGCGCTCACCTTCAAAATTAAGTACGACATCGACCAAGTGTTCAAGGAGTCGTGGTCCCGCGATCGAACCATCTTTGGTGACATGGCCAACTAAGACCACGGTGATATTTCGTTCCTTTGCGATGCGAATAAGTGCACCAGCAACTTCCCGGACTTGGGTGACGCCACCAGGTGCGCCTTCGACTGCGCTACTGGCGATTGTTTGGATTGAGTCGATAATAAGAAGTTCAGGAGTGACCGCATCGATCTGTCCGATTACCGCGCTCAGTTCATTTTCGGAGGCGAGCCAGAGCTCCGGATGGATCGCGCTTAACCGCTCTGCCCGAAGTCGTACTTGA
>CAIZGZ010000154.1 GCA_903932695.1 uncultured Actinomycetes bacterium
AAGTACGACCTACTTCTCGAGTTCACCGACGGAACCTTTGGCATCGTCGATTGCAAGCTTCAAAAGAATGATTATGACAAGAGTTCGTTCTACGCACCTCAACTCGAGGCGTACGCCTTTGCGCTCGAGAATCCCGCAAAGGATTCACCCAAGCAGATCTCAGTAACCGGTCTCTTTACCTGGTCACTCGATCGCGCGTCAGGCAACCTTTCCACCGGTTTTGGTTATCGCGTCAACAGTGCGTGGTATCCGGCGGAGCGAAATCCCATCGCGCTGCAAGAACGATTAGCCGATCTCGTGCGTATGGTCCAAGGTGAATGCCCGCCATCGAAAGATTCATGCGGTCAATGCAACTATGTGAGTGCTCGCCGCGAGATTCTCGGTAACGGCTAGTTCTTCTGCTCTCCATCGCGCTCGCGCGCTTCTTGAGCGAGTGCCACCTTTGCATCCGACGCGTACATATCTACGTACTCTTGATGAGAGATCTCGGCGATCGCTTGCATGATCTGATCAGTCACCGCGCGGAGGTGTTGGAGATCGCTTGAATCGCCGGTGAATGTCATCGGCTCTCCGAAGACCATCTCAACTCGGCGCACTTTAGGAACGATCTGACCGGTTGGTTGAATCTCTGCTGTGTTAAACATAGCGACCGGAACGATGGGTGCGCCTGAATCGATCGCCATGCGCGCGATACCAGTACGACCTTTATAGAGGCGACCATCAGGTGATCGAGTTCCCTCTGGATAAATTCCAATGCAATTATCTTCGGCGAGAAGCGCTAGGCCGGTCTTGATTGCCGCCTCGCTCCGACGTCCGCCCGAACGATCAACCGGCACTTGGCCAAGTGCGATAAAGGTCAGTTTCTTGATAAAGCCTTTAATGCCAGGTGAGGTGAAGTACTCGCTCTTCGCCATGAAGGTGACCTTGCGAGGTACGACCAACGGCATAAAGATCGAATCGCTAAAGGAGAGGTGGTTAGAGGCGATGATCACCGGGCCAACGTTTGGCACATTGCGAAGTCCGCTTACCTTTGGCCGAAACAGGAGCATCAAGATGGGAGTCAGAAATGACTTGAGAAATGTATAGGCCATCGTCGTACTCCTTTCCCTGTGATTCTTCCGAACCTGAGGGGACTAATTTAGGGGTTATTGGCCACCTTGTGACACCATCTGAGCGTGATCAACCCCTCAGATTCCGCTCGGGCGCCCCTTTTTCTGCCCGGATCTGGCGCTGGCACCGGTCGTGGCATCGGAATTTTGATGCTCCACGGCTTCCTCGGTTCGCCTGCCTCGATCGCACCATGGGCCCACGGATTACAACAATCTGGTTTCACGGTGAGCGCACCATGCATGAGTGGTCACGAGCAGAGTTGGCAACACCTCGCCACAACAGAGTGGAGTGATTGGTACGCCTCAGCGGAGAACGCCTTCCTTGAATTGCGCAAGAGCTGTGATCGAATCTTTGTTGCTGGATTTTCGATGGGCGGTGCGATAGCGCTGCGCTTAGCAGAGATTCGCGGAAGTGAGATAGAGGGAGTAATCCTGCTCAACCCATCCGTTGGCGATCATCGAAAGATTTTTTCATTGCTGCCAATTCTCAAATATCTGATTCCGAGTGTCCACAATGGGCCAACGGATGTTGCCAAACCTGGCGCACCAGCACATATCTTCCCACGCACTCCACTACGCGCACTAGATTCGCTACGCCAACTCTGGAAGCGAGTTCGTGCTGACCTCTACTTAGTAGACCTTCCGCTGATGATCGCCTACTCCGAACACGATCACACCGTTGATCCCTATTGGTCACGTTACGTCTTAGATAATGTCTACTCTCCTACCGTGCGTGAATTGATCTTCGAACGATCGTTCCACAATGTTGCGCTTGATTACGATTTGCCCGAACTGATTGATGAGACGGTCGCATTTATTCACGATGTTCTCTCCGGCGACCTGGAACTCATGGGCGAGGAAGATGAGACAGAGTTGATCAACGCAGAGTTTGAGTCGATCGTCTCCGGTCTCTCACTCGATCAATCTTCACCAACCAGCTTTCTCGATGAACTCGATCGACCTCAAGCCGATGACTTTGTTCCGCCCAATCCACCGATTGCCCCAACAGATGATCTCGGAAAGTTTGCAGTGGGCGCTCTCCTGGGTGGAACTCTTTATCTGACTGCGTATGGCCTGATCGGCTTTGATCTCTTTGGCTTTGGCCCTTGGCCCGGTGTGCTCTCCTTCATCACCGGCGTGCTCATTACCATCTACAAATTTGCACGCCCAGATGAGGAGTTAGATGGTTTTGACGATGGCGCAGTCTTTTAACGCTTTAACTGCGAGCAAGGTCCGCTACACCCACTAAACCGGCATCGTTACCTAGTAACGCAGGCAAAATTGTTGGATGAGGGTGGCGCGAACTAAATGGCATGTACTTCTCGACTGCGGCGCGAGTGGGAGCGAGCAATAATTCGCCAGCATCAATAACGCCACCACCGATCACAACAGCTGATGGGTCGAGAACGACTGAGAGAGATGCAATTCCAGCACCTAAATAATCTGCAATTCGATTAAAGGCATCGATCGCAATATTGTCACCCAATCGTGCGGCATCGGTGATGTGGTTTCCTTTAATGCCTTCAAGTGTGCCATCGCCCAGTGAGAGAATCTTTGCGCCTTGCTCTGGATTTTGCATGATCGCTTCGCGGACAAATCGGCGCAGCGCATTTCCTGAGGCATATTGCTCAAAGCAACCGTGCGCACCACAGCCACAGAGCTGACCATCGGGTTCAACGCGAATATGTCCAAACTCCGCAGCGATGCCGTATGCACCTCGATAGAGACCTGCGCTATTAACAATTCCGCCGCCGATGCCAGTTCCCACGGTAAGCATCATGAGATTCTCGATGCCTCGTCCTGCACCGAACTTAGCTTCTCCCCACGCAGCGGAGTTGGCATCATTTTCAATAACGACCGGAAGTTGAATTGCATCGGAGATCTTCGCTTTGAGGTTGATGCCATTCCAATCCAGAATATTTGGCGCGGCGAGCATCGTGGCGCGATCTGATGAGACAAAGCCGGCAGCGGAGATGCCGACGGTCGTCGCATCAAACTGTGCGCGAAGTTCTTGAATGACGCCGATGATGGCATCGGTGAGGGCTTGACCGCCTTGGATCGGAGTCTCTTCTCGGTGGGTCGTCAGAATATTTCCGTCGCTATCGACTACGCCTCCCAAGACCTTGGTGCCGCCGATATCTACGCCGATACTTAATTGACTCACAGTCATCTCCTCGCTCACCGCCATAGTTTAGCCACCTTAAAAACCGTGAAATTCGCCTTAAAAGGCGTTAGCGTTCTCGGTATGCATGAAGCCTTTCAACCAGCGCTGGTACCTCGTCCCACCATTGGCAACCTCTCGGACATCATCGCCGATCGAGCAACCACGGATCCGCTTCGGGTCTTAGTCTCGCGACCACTTGGAGACGGCTGGCAACCAGTGACCGCCCAAGAACTCGACCGCGAAGTACGCGCCGTCGCATCGGGCCTGATCGCCCGCGGCATCGGGATTGGTGATCGAGTGGCGATCATGGCCAAGACTCGATACGAATGGACCATCCTTGATTTTGCTATTTGGTACGCCGGTGCTGTGACTGTACCTATCTATGAGACATCAAGTGCAGAACAGATCAAGTGGATCCTCGAGGATTCCGGCGCCAAACTCTTGGTGGTCGAGACCGCTGCTCTACGCGATCTTGCATCAACCGTTCGTCCAGCATCATGCATCTCAATTCTGACCATCACCGAAAATGCGATCAACGACCTCATTCAAGCGGGGCAATCGATCTCAGCGACCGATCTAGAGACTCGTCGCCGTAGCTCTGATCCCGATTCACTTGCCACTCTCATCTACACATCGGGCACAACGGGAAATCCCAAAGGGGTCTGTCTCTCACACGGTAACTTCATGTCTGAGTGCGACAATGTTGTGGGCTATGCCAGTGATGTATTCCTTAAAGAGGGCGGCTCCACTCTCCTCTTCTTGCCGATCGCTCACGTCTTTGGTCGCATGATTCAAATTGGTTCATTGACCGCCGGCCTCCATCTTGCACATTGCGGTGATATCAATCGCCTGCCCCAAGATCTCGCCTCATTTAAACCAACACTGGTTTTGGCCGTACCACGCATATTCGAGAAGGTCTATAACAGCGCTCAGACGAAGGCGGAGGATGCCGGCAAGGGAAAGATTTTTGCCAAGGCTACCGATATTGCGATTGCTTACTCGCAAGGTATTGATTCCAAAAAGATCTCGCTGCGTACACGAGCTTTGCATGCGATCTTTGATCGCTTGGTCTATAGCAAGATCCGTGCTGGCTTAGGCGGCCGGATCGATGCTGCAATTTCAGGTGGCGCACCACTCAGCCCACGACTCGGGCACTTCTTCCGAGGCGCCGGAATCACGATTTTAGAAGGTTATGGTTTAACCGAAACAACGGCAGGTGCGAGCCTGAACGTCAATCGTGCCCAAAAGGTTGGAACCATGGGTAAACCAATTCCTGGCACTCAATTCAAGATTGCAGAAGATGGTGAAATCCTGATTAAGGGTGCAATCGTGATGCAGAAGTATTGGAACAATGAGGCTGCGACGAACGAGGCCATGACCAGCGATGGGTATCTGCGTACCGGCGACCTTGGCGCTATCGATAGCGATGGATTTATTACGATGGTCGGGCGCAAGAAGGAGATCATCATCACCTCAGGTGGAAAAAATGTGGCGCCTGAGGTCTTGGAAGATCGCCTGCGATCGCACCCGCTCATCAGCCAGTGCATGGTGGTTGGCGACAACAAGCCATTTATCGCGGCTCTCATTACCCTCGATCCCGATGCAGCAAAGAATTGGGCAAGTGCCAATATGAAGGATGGCGCTAGCATCGCCGACCTGGCTCGCGATTCTGCGCTTCAAGATGTCATCCAAGGTGCAGTGGATTATGCCAACAAGGCGGTAAGCCGCGCGGAATCTATTCGCAAATTTCAAATTTTGCCGGAGGACTTCTCTATCGCTGGCGGTCAACTCACCGCCAAGCTCTCGGTCAAGCGACATATTGTGAATCAACAATATGCGGCCGAGATAGCCGCCCTCTTTGCATAGTGATCTCATCACACTCGAGCGACTCCGGTTAGCTCGAGAGCTTCACGATGGCATCGCACAAGATTTGAGCGCTATGGGTTATCTCCTCGATAGCGTGATCGGACGAAGTTCGTTGGACGCTGGTTCTCGCGAACGGCTGCGAGAACTTCGCGGTGAGATCACTCGGACGATTGATGAGATTCGAGATGAGATCTTTGATCTACGCAACCCACGCGAACTGGAGCCGATCCCACGGTTACGTAGTTATCTCACTCGGATTTTCTCTGATAGTACTTTCTCATGGGAGATCGTTTGTGGCGAAGAGGCATCCCTATCGCCTGATCTCATCAAAGTTCTCGTTGAACTTGCTCGAAACGCCTTGGCGCATAGCACCGGCGATCACCTTCGCATCAGCATCGAGACAGAGCTCATCTCCGTAACCGATAACGGAGTGGGTGAGATCAACTTCAATTCCACCAGATTTGGCATGATCGGGTTAATAGAGCGAGTCGAGCGTGCTGGGTATCACCCTCGATATGAACCAGCGACCCGCCTCATCTGGATCGAGAAGATCGGCAGATGAGAGTGATTCTGGTCGACGATCACCAACTCATCCGTGACGGCCTAGCACAGTCACTTCACGACCATGGGCATCAGGTCGTTGGTCAGGCCCACTCTCTCGCATCAGCGAGGTTGTTGCTGGCAACAACAACGAGTGATCTTGCCATTATTGATCTCTCACTTCCGGATGGCTCTGGTCTTGAACTCATCTCGGATCAGATCCCATTTCTTGTATTGACGCTAGGAGAAGGCTCCGATTCGCTTCGAGCCGCCTACGAAAAGGGGGCGCATGCGTACGTTCGCAAATCTGCGCCGGTCAGCGAACTCATGCAAGTGATTGTGCGAATCGAAGCCGGTGAACGACCTTTCAATCGACCAGCCCCTATGCGCAATGACTCTGGGCTCAGCGATCGTGAATTAGAAGTATTGCGCGTGCTGGCTAGCGGTTGGAGTACTCGAGAGATCGCCTCTCATCTCTTTCTCTCCGAGTCGACCGTCAAGAGTCACTTGGCCGCGATTAACCGCAAGCTCTCGGTAAATTCACGAACGATGGCGATCGCGCAGGCAAGATCACGTGGTCTCATTGAATAGAGCAGCAAATCGCTTGCCCCAAATCTCCCAACTCCATTGCTCTACCGCCCACTGACGACCGAACTCCCCCATCCGCGTGAGGCGTTCTGGATCTGAGAGAAGAGAATTCACAGCGCTAGCAATCGCCTTAGGATCGTTACCATCGACGATCTCACCGCTACGCCCGACCATGACCGCGTCGGGGGCGCCACCGGATTCTCCGCCAAGAACAGCGATGCCGCTCGCACTCGCCTCAAGGTAGACAATTCCTAGCCCTTCTACTTCAAAGCCCGCCAACCGAGATCGAGATGGCATGGCAAAGAGATCGGCCAAGCGGAAATACTCAGGCAGCTCGGAATATGCAACACGACCCACAAAACGCACGTTTGATTCAAGTGAATATCGTTTCACTAATTGATCGAGTTTCTGCTTTCGAGGTCCGATACCCACAAAAACCAATACCGCATCTGGATGCTCTTTGAGAATTGCCGGCATTGCCGCCACCAGTCGGTCTTGGCCCTTTCGGTGTACAAGTCGACCGACGCAGACAATCGTCTTCTTTCCGGCAAGCTGGAATTGATCAACCAACTCGGGGCTTTTCTTGCCCGGCGAAAAATGCGCGGTGGAGATTCCGGGTGCGATGCGAACCATCGTGCAGCGCGAACTCACTCGAGGGTTCATAGCACTCTTCGTAAACTCACCTAAGTAAGTAAGGTAGTCAATACTTTTTGTTGACTGCGCAAAGATCGCGCTAAATGGCGGGATCTTTGCCCACCAGACTTCGTGACCATGAGTGAGTGCGACGATCCGCTTTGCGCCACGACGTTTTAAGAGACCAGACATCCATGCGAGCGGCATCGCTGCCCCAAACCAGATTACTTCGGAGCGATACTCCTTCATCAACTTCGCCACCGCTCTGTTGATCCGAGGAGATGGCAGAAGGACCTTTGCCCGATCGCGAACGATCAGAGCGCCGGTGCGTTCTGAGAGCAATCGATCAAACTCTTCACTTCCTGCTTGGGATGAAGTGAAGATCAAGAGTTCCGAGCAGTCGAGATAGTCGAGTAAACCCAAAATGAAGGTCTCGATACCGCCAGCCCGTGGCCCCAAATCATTGGTCACGAGAATAATTCGGCGCGATCCTCGAGGCTGTTGGCTAGATAAACTCACCATCGAAGGTTAAACCATCTACGCTTGAGGGCGTGAGATCTCGAGTAGTCGCCAACTTGCTTTTATCGCAAGACAATCGAGCGACCCTCGGCGGTAGCTCCAAAGCCCTATCTTTTCCGGCCGATCGATCTCGATTTCACGAACTGCGAAAGAGCGCCGCTCTCATTGTGATAGGTGGGAATACCGCTCGTCATGAGCCGTATGCGACCACTCCCACTCCTCTAGTAGTTCTCACACACTCGCCTACTCTGACCGACCTTGGCTCGGTGGCACTCAACCCGCAGGCGCGAATCGCACACGGTGAGATCGATCTCTTACTCGATGACCTCCGTGATTCCGTTGGGCCCGGAACGAGCATTCTCATAGAGGCCGGCCCTGCGCTCATTACCCGAGCCCTTGAGCTTCATGCGATTGATGATTTGTATTTAAGTAGGAGTGATCTCTTGGGGGATCCCAACGCTCCGGCTTATGACCTAGCAAATCTGCTCCATAACTATCAACTGGTCGAAGAACGGGAAGCGTCGGGTGGAAGCTTTCGCCGCTATCTGCTCGCGCCTACCACGAGTTAATCGCTCTTCGACTTACCATTAACCAATGGCCCCGCACGTAAACTTTGATGAGATCGTTGCTCAGATTCGAGCCATCTCCACTCGGGCCCAGATCATTATTGAAGAGGTTCCCGCACCACAAAAACTCGCGCCCTTCGCCTTCGCCATGACTGCCGATGTCACCACGATCGCTGCAATCGATAACGAGGATTGCGACGACGATGACATCGCAACCGCCCGTTTCGTCTTACTCCATGATCCAGCCGGTCAAGAGGGTTGGTTGGGAGATTTTCGATGTGTGACATTTGTTCGTGCGTCGATCGATCAAGAGATGGCGAGTGATCCGGTTTTGGCTAGTGTCGGCTGGAGTTGGCTCCTTGATGCACTCGCCGCTCAGGACTGCTCCTATTCACAACCAAGCGGCACCGTTACTCGGGTCGCTAGCTCCTCGTTTGGTTCACTCGATGAGCGCGCGGATTCGGCCGAATTAGAAGTTCGCGCATCGTGGACGCCACGCGATGGCAGAGAGATCGCTGCTCATGTTCGCGCCTGGCTCGCACTTTTGGAGCAATGCGCAGGTTTAGAACCCGTACCGGAAGGTGTTGCAGAATTACATCGCAACCAGATCTCCCGATAGTTGAAGGCGAGGGAGCTACACCCCTCCTTGCGCCGCGTCAGGCAATGCCTGAGCTGATCGCATCTCGCGCGGCCTTTCTTGCAGCCTTAGATTCACTTCAAGCCGGAGTTGGTCCGATTGCTATCGATGCCGAACGCGCATCGGGATATCGCTACAGCCAGCGCGCCTACTTAATACAAATATATCGACGCGATGGTGGACTCCATCTGATCGATCCGATCGCCGTTGCCGATGCTGACCTCTGGCGAGAGTTGAATACTCGATTTGCAGATCAGGAATGGATCATCCACGCCAGCACTCAAGATCTGCCATGCCTGCGCGAACTTGGACTCAATCCACAAGTGCTCTTTGACACTGAACTTGGTGGTCGAATCGCAGGTGCGCCACGAGTCGGACTAGGTCCCCTGTGCGAGTCACTTCTTGGTTTAGCACTCGCCAAAGAGCACAGCGCAGTCGATTGGTCGCTGCGACCACTCAAGGCGGAGTGGCTCACCTACGCTGCACTCGATGTTGACGTTCTCGTTGATCTGCGTGACGAGGTCGAAAAGCTCCTAGCTGACTCTGGGAAGTTGGAGTGGGCGAAAGAGGATTTTGCAGCCATCCTCAATAATCCACCACCGCCTGCACGAAAAGATCCATGGCGGCGCACCTCAGGCATGCATAAGATGCGAGATCGAACGTCACTCGCGATTATTCGAGCGCTCTGGCATGCTCGCGATGATTTCGCTAAACAGGTCGATATCTCTCCTGGACGTATTTTTAATGATGAGATCCTGCTGGAAATCGCTACTCGCCGCCCCAAGACCATCGATGAGTTTACGAAATTAGTGAAGCGTCGTACTCGGGTCGAGAACCTGCCTACAACGGAGTGGTTCGCGCTGCTCAACCAGACTC
>CAIZGZ010000155.1 GCA_903932695.1 uncultured Actinomycetes bacterium
GAGAAGATCGAAGGCCCAGCCGACCTCAAAGGGTTGAGCGCTGACCAGCTCGATCTCTTGGCTGCCGAAATTCGCAGCTTCTTGATCGAAAAGGTATCTAAAACCGGTGGTCACTTGGGCCCCAACCTCGGTGTTGTAGAGCTCACGATTGCGATGCATCGTGTCTTTCATTCGCCCAAGGATGTCTTGCTCTTTGATACTGGACATCAATCTTATGTTCACAAGATTCTTACCGGTCGAGTTGCTGGCTTCGATGCGCTTCGCCAACGGGGCGGCCTGGCTGGTTATCCAAGTCGCAGCGAGTCGGAGCACGATGTCATTGAAAACTCTCACGCCTCCGGTGCGCTCTCTTGGGCCGATGGCATTGCTCGAGGATTTAGCGTTCAGGGAATTAAAGATCGCACGGTAGTTGCTTTGGTTGGCGATGGCGCGCTCACCGGTGGCATGGCTTGGGAGGCGATCAATAACATCGCAGCGAGCGACGAACTACCTCTCGTCATCATCGTGAACGACAACGAACGTTCATATTCGCCAACAATCGGCGGTATGGCTACCTATCTCTCAACTCTTCGCACGACAAGTGGCTACGAACGTTTTCTTGAATGGGGGAAGAACGTTCTTGAAAAAACCCCAGTGGTTGGAACACCTATCTACGAGACTCTTCATGGTGTGAAGAAGGGGATTAAGGACATCGTTGCTCCGCAAGGCATGTTCGAAGACCTTGGCCTTAAGTACTTTGGTCCGGTCGACGGCCATAATATTGAGGCGCTAGAGAGCGCACTCACTCATGCTAAAAACTTTGGCGCACCAGTTTTGGTCCATGTCATCACCCAAAAGGGTCGCGGACATGCACCGGCGATTCAAGATGAGGCCGAGAAGTTCCATGCTGTTGGAATTGTGGATCCCACTACTGGCGCACCGTTGAAAAAATCTGGTCCATCGTGGACCTCTGTATTTGCGCAAGAGCTTGTTGAGATCGGCAAGGAAAATCCAAAAGTGGTCGCGCTCACCGCTGCCATGCTCGGACCTACCGGTTTAACTCCATTCTCACAGGCGTTCCCGGATCGAACCTTTGATGTTGGTATTGCAGAACAACACGCAACCACCTCTGCGGCTGGAATGGCTTATGCAGGTCTGCATCCAGTCGTGGCGATGTACTCAACCTTCCTCAATCGTGCCTTTGATCAACTCTTGCTTGACGTTTCGTTGCACCATGCCGGAGTTACCTTTGTCTTGGATCGAGCTGGAGTAACCGGCGATGACGGTCCTTCGCATCACGGAATTTGGGACTTAGCGCTCACCGGAATCGTGCCAACTCTCCGAGTGGCAGCGCCACGCGATGGCGAACGGCTACGTGAAGTTTTGCGTGAGTCGATCGCGATCTCCGATGCGCCGACGTTGGTGCGTTTTCCCAAGGGGAGTGTGCAGAGCGATATTCCTGCTTTTGAACGGCGCGACGGAATCGATGTCCTCTATCGAGGCGAGAGCGCCGATCTCTTGTTGGTCAGTGTTGGAGCGATGGCCGCAATCTGTGTCGAAGCCGCCTCCCAGGCTTATCGAGAAGGCGTTGGTGTGACGGTCATTGACCCTCGTTGGGTGAAGCCGTTGCCAGCCTCGTTGATCACAATGGCGCAGCGTTATAAGGCGATCGTTGTGGTAGAAGATGGCATCAAGCATGCCGGTATCGGCAGCACGGTTGCAGAACTCTTGCATGAGGCTGGCGTCAATATTCCTATCCACTCGATTGGCATCCCGCTTGAGTTTATTGAGCACTCAAAGCGAGAAGAGATCCTCACCGACCTCGGAATCAATGTTCAGACGATCACTCGCAATTTGGTGACGTGGTCGCTAGCGGCCCAAGGCGCACAAGCCGGTAGTCGTGATCTCACGAGCGAGCAAGCAAATGAAGCTAATAGTTCTAAGAGTCAGAAGAGCTAACTTCCGCTTCGAATGAATTTTCTTCAGCCTCAATAACAAGAGGCTCGGTGGCGCAGAGCGGCGCGACAAGAACTTCCCACACCTGCTCTATCTGCCAATTTCGCGCACCATGCTCCGCCAAAGTTGTGGCTATGTAAGCATGGAAATCACTGGCCGATGAGAGTGTGGCAAGCGGCGGGTTCTTCCACATGAGCTGTCGAAGCGTTTCAGGGGAGAGCAAGTTTTCAGTGGGCATCTTCAACTCTTGTGCACGCAGAACTAACGCTTGTCGGGCATGTGTAATGCGAGCGTGCGCCATGACATTTCGCTCTTTCCATACCTTGAGCGGCGGAAGCCCAGATGCAGGAGTGCGCACTTCTGGAAGCTGATCTTGAGGGAGTTGAAGAGTCTGGTTGAGCAGCGCGAACCACTCCGTTGTAGGCAGGTTCTCGACCCGAGTACGACGCTTCACTAATTTCGTAAACTCATCGATGGTCTTGGGGCGGCGAGTAGCGATTTCCAGAAGGATCTCATCATTAAAAATACGTCCAGGAGAGATATCGACCTGCTTAGCGAAATCATCGCGAGCATGCCAGAGCGCTCGAATAATCGCGAGTGACGTTCGATCTCGCATTTTATGCATGCCTGAGGTGCGCCGCCATGGATCTTTTCGTGCAGGCGGTGGTGGATTATTGAGGATGGCTGCAAAATCCTCTTTCGCCCACTCCAACTTCCCAGAGTCAGCTAGGAGCGTTTCGACC
>CAIZGZ010000156.1 GCA_903932695.1 uncultured Actinomycetes bacterium
AAGCGATATGGCACGTCTTGTTGGTGTCGATCTACCTCGCGAAAAGCGAGTCGAGATCGCACTCACCTATATTTTCGGGATTGGATTGACCCGCGCGCACGCAACACTCGCTGCGACCGGCATCAACCCAGATACCCGCGTCAAAGATCTTCAAGAGCCAGAATTGGCATCGCTTCGTGAGTTCATCGAAGCCAACTACAAAATCGAAGGTGACCTTCGCCGCGAAATCGCAAGCGATATCCGCCGCAAGGTTGAAATCCAGAGCTACCAAGGTATCCGTCACCGCAAGGGCCTTCCAGTTCGTGGTCAGCGTACGCACACAAATGCTCGTACTCGCAAGGGACCTCGTAAGGCAATCGCAGGTAAGAAGAAGGAGACCAAGTAATGGCCGCTGCTAAGACAAAGGGCGCAGCTAAGGCTGGCGCAAAGGGCAAAGTTAAACTTCGCAAGAAGGAAAAGAAGAACATTGCTCTTGGACAAGCTCACATCAAGTCCACCTTCAACAACACAATCATTTCGATCACAGATCCTTCTGGCGCTGTTATCTCTTGGTCATCTGCTGGTCAGGTTGGCTTCAAGGGTTCACGTAAGTCAACACCGTTCGCAGCACAACTTGCCGCTGAAGCAGCAGCACGTCGCGCACAAGAGCACGGTCTCAAGAAGGTTGATGTATTTGTTAAGGGACCAGGTTCTGGTCGCGAAACAGCTATCCGTTCATTGCAGGCTGCTGGTCTTGAAGTTGGAGCCATCTCAGATGTCACTCCAGCTCCACACAACGGTTGCCGTCCACCAAAGCCACGTCGAGTTTAAGGAAGGAAGAGAATAAATGGCTCGTTATACCGGAGCAGATTGCAAGCGCTGCCGTCGCGAAAAAGTAAAGCTCTTTCTTAAGGGCTCTAAGTGCGATGGTCCAAAGTGTCCTATTGAGTCACGTCCATATCCACCAGGACAACATGGTCGTGGCCGTTCCAAGGAATCTGAGTACCTACTCCAGATGCGTGAGAAGCAGAAGTGCGCACGTATGTATGGTGTTCTAGAGAAGCAGTTCCGCGGATACTACGAAGAGGCTAACCGCCTTCAGGGCAAGACTGGTGAAAACCTTCTCGTCATCCTCGAGACACGTCTAGATAACGTCGTCTTCCGCGCTGGCTTTGCAAAGAGCCGCGACATGGCACGCCAACTCGTTCGTCATGGACATTTCTTGGTCAACGGCAAGAAGGTAAACATTCCTTCATTCCGCGTCACACCAATGGACATCATCGATGTCGTCCCTGGCTCACTTGATACAACTCCATTCATCGTCGCAAGCGCTGAGTTGGGTGACAAGGCTGTTCCAGCTTGGATGGAGGTTGTCGGAGCCAAGATGCGCATCTTGATCCACGCAGCTCCTACCCGCACAATCATCGACACTCAGATTCAAGAGCAGTTGATCGTTGAGCTCTACAGCAAGTAATTAATACCTTTCAATAATTTAACAACAGGAGATCAAATAGTGGATCTCCCCAACGTATGGAGGAACTAAGTGCTCATTGCACAACGCCCTATCCTCACTGAGGAAGTTGTATCGGAGTTTCGTTCGCGTTTCATCATTGAACCGCTAGAGCCAGGCTTTGGTTATACCCTCGGTAACTCATTACGCCGTACTTTGTTGTCTTCGATTCCTGGTGCCGCAATCACCAGTATTCGCGTCAACGGAGCGCTCCACGAATTCACAACTCTTGAGGGTGTTAAGGAAGATCTCACCGAGATCGTCTTGAACATCAAGAATTTGGTGCTCTCATCAGATAACGATGAGCCATCACTTCTCTACATCCGCAAGAGCGGCGAAGGTGTTGTTACTGGTGCTGATGTTGCTGCTCCTGCTGGAGTTGCTATTCACAACCCAGAGCTCCACATCGCGACCTTGAATTCAAAGGCAAGCTTTGAGGTTGAACTTACTGTTGAGCGCGGTCGTGGCTATGTCACAGCCGTCTCAAACAAGGCTGCTGGCGGAGATATCGGCCGCATCCCAGTAGATTCAATCTATTCCCCAGTACTCCGCGTTACCTACAAGGTAGAGGCAACTCGCGTGGAGCAACGCACAGACTTCGATCGTTTGATCGTGGACGTAGAGACAAAGCAATCAATGACACCTGCAGATGCCATGGCATCAGCTGGGAAGACTTTGGTTGAGCTCTTCGGACTCGCACGTGAATTGAATGTCAACGCAGAAGGCATCGAAATGGGACCTAGCGTCCAAGATGCTGCTCTTGCTGCTGACCTTGCTCTTCCAATCGAAGATCTCGATCTCACAGTACGTTCATACAATTGCTTAAAGCGCGAAGGTATCCATACCGTCGGAGAGCTTGTTGGACGTTCAGAGGCTGACCTCCTTGATATTCGTAACTTCGGTTCGAAGTCGATCGATGAAGTGAAGGCAAAACTTCACAGCATGGGTCTACAGCTCAAGGACAGCCCAATTGGATTCGATCCAACAAAACACCACAACTACGGAACTGACGTCGACGATGACATCGTCGAGTCAGAACAGCTCTAGGAGAACGCCATGCCAACACCAAGCAGAGGACCCCGTCTCGGAAGCGGTCCAGCTCACGAAAGATTGTTGCTAGGCACTCTCGCTGAGCAACTCTTCGAACACGGCAAGATCAAGACAACCGAAGCGAAGGCTAAGCGTCTTCGTCCATTGGCTGAAAAGTTGATCACTGCTGCTATCGAAGGTGATCTATCAGCTCGTCGTCGCGTGATGCAGACAATTCAGAACAAGAGCGTTGTTCATACCCTCTTTACTGAGATTGCTCCAAAGTTCGCAACACGTCCTGGTGGATACACCCGTATTACAAAGGTAGGACCTCGTAACGGAGATAACGCGCCAATGGCAGTTATCGAACTCGTTCAAGATTAATTTTTATTAATTTAGAACTCGCTACGACGTATCTGTCATGAGTTTCATGATTGAACCCGCTCTCAACCCTGAGAGCGGGTTTCGTCGTTTACGGATCGATCTGGCCTATGACGGCACCAACTATGCAGGGTGGGGGATACAACCCGATCAGCGCACCATCCAAGGTGTCGTAGAAGAGGCGATCTCGCGCTTTGTGCGCCACCCGATCAAGAGCGTTGTAGCCGGTCGTACGGATGCTGGAGTGCACGCTACGGGCCAAGTGATCCACGTCGATATCCCAGCCAATACGGTGGCCTCTCGTTACCACCCAGATCAAGAGATCTTTGAGCCCGAGAACTTTAAATTTCGGATCAATCAGATGCTCGATTCCGATATCCGACTTCTTCGAGTAAGCGATGCACCGATTAATTTTGATGCTCGGTACTCGGCGACCGCTCGGCGGTATCGCTACAAATTGCTCGATGGCAATCGCGATCTCATGCCCCAAGATCGACTCAGCGCCGTGACCTGGTTTAGAGAGCTCGATATTGAGCTGATGAACCAGGCGAGTGAGCAGCTCCTTGGTAAGCATGACTTTTTGACCTTCTGTCGATATCGCGAGGGGGCGACCACCCTTCGCACGCTCTACGACTTTCGCTGGTCGCGGGATGCTGCAGGCTTTGTGATCTGCGATGTCGCCGCTGATGGCTTTGGCTGGAATATGGTCCGAAATCTCGTTGGAGCAGGGGTATGCGTCGGAGAAGGGCGTTTTGACCCCAGCTGGATGAGGCAGATCTTGGAGGGCGCCGCACGGGTCTCGGACTCCTACGTCTTTCCAGCGGCCGGCTTGACCCTCATAGCGGTGGATTACCCAGAGCCAGAGAGCAGCGATCTGGGGCCCATTTTGACCCCAACCCCCTTTGGCGGGTAGCCTGCTCCTCTTACATCGTGTAGATCTCTGGTGATTATCTAGCAGATCTGCTGTATCACACAGACTAGAAAGAGAGAGACCTCGTGCGCACATTTACACCGAAAGCTGGTGACGTCACCCGCAAGTGGCATGTCATCGACGCTGAAGGAGTTGTCCTTGGTCGTCTAGCTAGCCATGCTGCAGTGCTCCTTCGTGGAAAGCACAAGACAACATTCGCACCACATATCGATATGGGTGACTTCGTCGTTGTTATCAACGCAGAGAAGATTGTTCTTACCGGACAAAAGGCCGGACAGAAGTTTGCTCACCATCACTCAGGTTATCCAGGTGGTATGACTTCTATCGTTTATGCAGATTTGATCAACCAAGATCCAACTCGCGTTATCGAGAAGGCAATCCTCGGCATGATTCCTAAGAACAAGCTTGGTCGCGCAGTCGGTTCAAAGCTCAAGGTTTACGCTGGTTCAGAGCACCCACACGCTGCACAGAACCCAACACCATATGTATTTAACCAAGTTTCTCAAATCGTGAAGAAGTAAGGGAAGAAGCCATGTCAGATTTCGATACAACAATCGATTCATCAAACGATGAAGCAGTACTTACTTCTTACTCTTCTTCAACGCCAGCAGCATCAACCAACCGTGCAGCAATCAAAGCACCGGGTGGCGGAACTGGTCGTCGTAAAGAAGCAGTTGCTCGCGTTCGCCTCACACCTGGTACAGGTAAGTGGATCGTAAACGGCAAAGAGCTCGCAAACTATTTCCCAAATAAGGTTCACCAACAATTGGTATCAGAGCCTTTCCGCACTGTCGGTGCAGAGAACCAATACGACGTTGTTGCACGCATCAACGGTGGCGGAACATCTGGACAAGCTGGCGCGCTACGCCTTGGCGTTGCACGTGCACTCAATGAGATTGATCGCGATGCAAACCGTCCTTCACTCAAGAAGGCTGGATTCCTTACACGTGATCCACGTGTGATCGAGCGCAAGAAGTACGGCCTCAAGAAGGCTCGTAAGCGTTCTCAATACAGCAAGCGTTAATTTCACTCTCGCTGTAATGGCACTCTTTGGCACCGATGGTGTTCGAGGTTTAGCAAACGACTTCCTTACCGCTGAATTAGCTGTAGATCTGGCTGTCGCTGCTGCTCATATCCTTGGTGAGATCGGCGCTCTTTCGAGCGATCCGACACAACGCCCTACTGCAATTGTTGGTCAAGATTCGCGCGCTTCAGGAGAATTTCTTGAGGCGGCGGTCGTGGCCGGACTGGCAAGCGCTGGTGTAGATGTCTATCGCGTAGGAGTGTTACCAACTCCAGCCATCGCCCATCTCGTTGCGGAATCTGGCGCAGAGCTCGGTGTGATGATTAGCGCCTCTCATAATCCGATGCCGGATAACGGAATTAAATTCTTCGCCAAAGGTGGCGGCAAGCTCGATGATTCACTCGAAGCCGCTATCGAAGCGCGCATGGGAGAGATCTGGAAGCGACCGACCGGTCTCGGCGTTGGACGTGTCATCAACGATGACTCTGCGGCGGAGCGATATATCTTCCATCTTCTTAATTCACTGACCCACAATCTCGCAGGGCTAAAAGTGGTGGTCGATTGCGCAAATGGAGCGGCATCGCGCGTAGCGCCTAAGACGTATTCACGAGCCGGTGCAGAGGTCATTGCCATTTCGCACGAGCCCAATGGCTGGAATATCAATGAGAATTGTGGATCGACTCATTTAGAAAATATTAAAGCTAAGGTCATTGAGACCGGTGCGGATCTTGGTATCGCCCATGATGGCGATGCGGATCGCTGTCTCGCAGTTGATCACGAGGGAAATGAGATCGACGGCGACTTCATCATGGCGATCCTCGCGGCTGATTGGCAGTCCCGTGGGTTACTCACCAATGACTCGGTCGTCGGTACCGTGATGAGCAATCTTGGGTTTATTAAAGCGATGGAAGCTCTCGATATCAATGTCGAAACAACGTCGGTCGGCGATCGCTATGTACTCGAGCGAATGCTTGAAGCAAATCATGCGTTAGGTGGCGAACAATCAGGCCACATCATTATGCGTCATTACGCTAACACCGGCGATGGACTTCTCACCGCGTTGCATCTCATGCAAGCGATTGCAAGTAGTGGAAAGTCGCTGAAGGAACTGAGCGCTGTGATGTCGCGCTTCCCACAGGTTTTAATCAATGTGAAGGATGTCGAAAAATCCAAGCTCGCTCAATCGGCAGCGATCAGCGAGGCGATCACTCGCCATGAAGCTGCCCTCGCCACGAGCGGTCGAATTCTGGTCCGACCATCGGGAACTGAGCGTCTGGTACGCGTTATGGTTGAGGCGCAGAGCAAGGATCAGGCCGAGAAGATCGCCGAAGAATTAGCGAGCCTAGTAAGATCTGAACTCACGCTTTAAGCAGCCAGATCTCGTTTATTCAGATCGGCCTTTCGATAGGGGATAGTCATGTGCGGCATTGTCGGATACACCGGTAAGGCCCAGGCTCTCTCACCCGTCCTTGAAGGCCTGCGTCGCTTGGAGTATCGCGGCTATGACTCGGCTGGAATCGCCCTCGTTGTGGCACCAGGTGAAGCCCTCTGGATCGAAAAGCGCGCTGGCAAGTTAGCTAACTTAGAACAGACCTTAGGCGAAAGCGTTCCAGATTCTCATAGCGGCATTGGCCATACTCGTTGGGCCACCCACGGTGGACCTACCGATACCAACGCTCATCCGCATCTTGATAACGAGGGAAAGCTCGCGCTGATCCATAACGGCATTATTGAAAACTATGTGGATCTGCGCAGCGAGCTCGAGGCTCGTGGCCATATCTTCACTTCGGAGACCGATACCGAATCTGTGGTGCATCTGCTCAGCGATGCACGTAAATCGCATCACGGCGATCTCGCTGCGGCAATGCGCGAGGTATGCGCCCAACTCCGAGGTTCATTCACGCTACTCGCAATTCACTCCGATGAGCCTGGTCGAATCGTTGGCGCCCGCCGTAACTCGCCGCTTGTTGTAGGCGTAGGAAATGGTGAGAACTTTTTAGCATCCGACGTCTCAGCCTTTATTGCGTACACCAAGCACGCACTAGAACTCGGACAAGATGAGGTTGTCGACATTACCTCGTCTTCGATCGTGGTCACCGATTTGGCTGGAACCGTTATCACTCCGCGCGAATATGAGATCTCATGGGATGCCTCTGCCGCAGAGCGCGGTGGTTTTCCGCACTTTATGCTCAAGGAGATTTACGAGCAACCAAAATCAATCGCCGATACTTTGATCGGTCGCACGGCCGGACTCGATCCAGAGATCACAGCGGGGATTGACCTCACTGGAATCTCCAAAGTTGTCATCATCGCGTGCGGAACTGCGTATCACGCAGGATTAGTAGGCAAGTATGCGATTGAGAAGTGGGCGAATATCGCCGTAGAAGTTGAGCTCGCATCTGAATATCGCTACCGCGAACCAGCGGTTGACTCGCAGACATTAGTGATTCCGATTTCGCAGTCGGGTGAGACCATGGATACCTTGATGGCGATGCGTTATGCCCGCAGCCATGGCGCCAGAGTCTTTGCTGTCTGCAATACAAATGGCTCGACCATTCCGCGTGAATCCGATGCCGTTCTTTACACTCATGCTGGTCCAGAGATCGCCGTCGCATCAACCAAGGCATTCACCGCACAACTCATCGCTATGTATTTGATCGCGCTCCATCTTGGTCGAGTCCGCGGAGTCGTCACCAAAGAACTTTCAGATGAGATTGGGCTAGAGCTTGCTGAGCTACCTAGCAAGGTAGAACAGATACTGGAGACGGTCGAGCCACTGCGCGCATTGACTCGTCAGTTTAAAGATGCGACCTCGATGCTCTTTCTTGGCCGCCATGTTGGATACCCAACTGCTCTTGAAGGTGCGCTCAAACTCAAAGAGTTGGCGTATATGCATGCCGAAGGCTTTGCCGGGGGAGAGTTAAAGCATGGTCCGATTGCACTGATCGACCAAGGCACACCTGTAATTGCGGTTATGCCGCCTGCGCAATCTGCCCTCCACGAAAAGATGGCGAGTAATGTGATGGAGGTTAAGGCTCGCGGTGCGGTGGTGATCGCGATTGGCGACGCGGACCTACCAAGCGCAGCTCACAACATTCGCATCCCAACTTCGCATGAATTCTTGCAACCCGTACTCGCTGTTGTTCCGCTTCAAGTAATCGCTTATGAGATGGCGATTGCGCGCGGCAACGATGTTGATCAGCCCCGCAACCTAGCAAAGTCGGTCACCGTCGAATGAGTTGGGGATCTCTTGATATCGCCCGAAAGCAAGAGCGCAATAAAGCAGTTGTTATCTCCGCAATTTTATTTCTCGCATTTCTGCTCGTTACCGAACAGGTAATGACCAAGAGTTACATCTACCGGTTAGATCATAAGATTGAAGCGCTTAAACACCATACCTTCCGCGGTCTATCGAGCCATTTCCTCCTGGCGCTCGATGATCTAGGTCTTCGCAGTTTGACCGCGACTTGCCTCTTGCTCACCGCCGCAGTGATCGCGTATCGCTTCAGATCGTGGCGCCCGATCAACCTCTCGGTAGCAGCACTCCTTCTACTTAATGGTGTGGTCGGACTCTCTAAATTAATCTTTGGGCGCACCAAGCCTCGCCTCAATATGGACTATCTCCATCAAGGCGGTCTCTCGTACCCAAGCGGCCATGCCTCGAACGCTTTATTGACCTGGGGGATGCTCGCTTATTTGGTTCACACCTACACCAACCGCAAGCCCTTTAAAGGAATCCGGCTCTATTGGCTGGTAGGCGTGATTACAGCGACAGTCTGTGTCGTCTCGTTGATTCGAAAGACCCATTGGTTTAGCGATCTCTTAGGCGGACTCTTTCTCGGTGGATCGCTTCTCATCTTCCTCGTTGCACTTGACCGAGCTTGGCCTTCAAAGAAGCAGCCAGAATGATTCGCGGAGTAGGTATCGATGTCGTGGATATCGCGCGATTTGAGGAGTCACTGACTCGGACCCCGAACCTCAAGAGCCGGATATTCACTGAGCGCGAAGCCGCACATAAGATCTCGTCCCTTGCTGCACGATTTGCAGCCAAAGAGGCGCT
>CAIZGZ010000157.1 GCA_903932695.1 uncultured Actinomycetes bacterium
ACGGAACTTTCTCGCCATGTGGACGTCATTGGTAGGCGGCGATCCTTGCCGAAAGCTCGACGCGAGACCTTGGTCCCTGGCGGATACTGCCGACGCTTGTATTCAGCGCGATCCACCATCCCGATGACTCGAATCGCGAGCTCTCGGCTAAATCCCGCCTGTAAGATCCCGGCGAGCCCACCATCATTTTCAATATAGATGGTCAAAATCTGATCCAGTACGTCGTACTCGGGCAGCGAATCACTGTCCTTTTGATCGGGGCGAAGCTCGGCCGAAGGCTCCTTGGTGATCGAATTCTCTGGGATCGGTGGGATCTGCCCTTGCTCCAGCGCCACTCGGTTGCGCCACTTGGAGATCGCCCAGACCTCAGATTTAAGGAGATCTTTAATGGGGGCAAAGCCTCCGACTGCGTCGCCATACAAAGTCGAGTAACCAACGGCTAACTCAGATTTATTTCCGGTCGCCAAGACGCAATGGCCTTCTTGATTAGAAAGTCCCATCAGCGTCGTTCCCCGAACTCGCGCCTGAACATTCTCTTCGGCAAGACCAGTGAGTCCGAGATTGGTAACAAAGGAGTCGACCATCGGTTGGATCGGAAGGACTCGGTAGTGCAGTCCGATTCGTTTAGCGCTCTCTGCTGCATCAGCGAGTGAGTGCTCGGAGGAATATTGGGATGGCATCGCAACGCCATAGACGCGATCTGCGCCGAGTGCATCTGCCGCAATCGCGGCGGTGAGCGCAGAGTCGATGCCACCTGAAAGCCCCAAGATCACCGACTTAAAACCATTCTTATCGACGTAGTCACGAAGTCCTACGACAAGCGCTTGCCAGATCTCAGCTTCGGGTTCCAATCGTGATGCAGCGCCATGGACCAACTTGAGATATCCCGGAACTCGATCTTCAGAGATGACCACATCGGGTGTACTTGTTCCGAGCTTCACATCAACATCGACCACCATTAGCCCATCAAAGAATTGCGGCGCACGAGCGATCAGATCGCCTTCTGCTCCCACCGCGATGGAGTCGCCGTCAAAGACCAGATCATCTTGGCCACCGGTCATGTTCACATAAAGAAGTGGGGCATGGATCTCTCGGGCACGACGCTTCACAAGCGCAGCTCGGAGATCATCTTTATTTCGCTCGAATGGACTTCCGTTAGGGACCACGACTAAGCCGGGGGTGCGGGCAGCAAGTTGTGAGACCGGTCCTTGTTCGCGCCAAATGTCTTCACAGATCGCGACGCCAACATCCACGCCATGGATACGAACAACGAGCGACTTATCCCCTGCTACAAAATTTCGAAACTCGTCAAAGACGCCATAGTTAGGCAGATGATGCTTAATGTAGGTCGCCACCACCTGGCCGCGATAGATGATCGCGACTGCATTTTGAGGGCGCTTGTTTGCGCTCTCCTCAAGGTAACCGACAACACTGACGATCTCACCATAATCAACGAGGCGAGCGGCTAAAGCCGCGAGGGCTGCTTTGGATGCCGACCGAAAACTCTGACGAAGCGCGAGATCTTCCACCGGGTATCCAGTGAGCACCATCTCGGGAAATACCAACAGGTGCGCGCCGGCACTCGATGCCTTGCCCGCATACTCCAGCACCAATTCGGTATTTGCGGCTAACGCTCCTACCGTCGGATTGACCTGGGCGAGAGCTACTCGTAGCTGACCAATTGGTTCGCGTGCCATATGGCAAGCCTATCTCCCACCCGCGATATCGCGCTTACGGGCTAGCTCACCCGGTATTCCA
>CAIZGZ010000158.1 GCA_903932695.1 uncultured Actinomycetes bacterium
GAAACCAGCTGGATCTGATGCCGGAGATGCAACGATTGTTGTGTACTCCATGGCGCCAGCCTCTTCCAATGCACCCTTGACAGAGGCGATGGTTGAGCCCTTCTGGCCGATAGCTACATAAATACACTTAACCTGCTTCTTTGGATCGCCGCTCTTCCAGTTCTCTTTCTGGTTGATGATGGTATCGATCGCAATCGCGGTCTTACCGGTCTGGCGGTCACCAATGATCAATTGACGCTGACCACGACCGATAGCGGTCATCGCATCGATCGCCTTGATACCGGTCTGCATTGGCTCTTTAACTGGTTGGCGTTGAACTACTGATGGTGCCTGTAGCTCGAGCGCGCGCATGCCCTCTGCCTTGATCTCGCCCTTGCCATCGATTGGACGACCAAGTGGATCAACAACGCGACCGAGGAAGCCATCGCCGACTGGGACAGAGAGGATCTCGCCGGTACGACGTACCTGAGTTCCTTCTTCAATACCTGTGAACTCTCCGAGGATAACGACACCGATCTCGCGAACATCGAGGTTCAGCGCCAATCCGAGTGTGCCGTTTTCGAACTTGAGAAGCTCGTTGGTCATTGTCGATGGAAGACCTTCCACACGAGCAATACCATCGCCAGCTTCGATAACTGTTCCGACTTCATCGCGGACTGCAGCGCTTGGTGTGTATGCAGCTACATACTTTGCCAACGCATCGCGAATCTCTTCGGGACGGATCGTAAGTTCGGCCATCTTTTTCTCCTCTAACTTGGTTAGATCTAGATACTTCTAAAACTTAAATTGCGAGTGCGCGTCCGGCTTCAGCCACACGTGTACTGATGGTGCCATCGATCATCTCATCCTTGAAGCGGATTGAAATTCCGCCGAGAACAGAGGGATCAATTTCAACATTGAGTTGTACTGGCTGGCCCATCTGCTTTGTGAGCAGAGCGGTCAACTTCTCAGATTGTGCAGGGGTGAGTGCGCTTCGAGTGCGAATAACCGCGATTGAGCGGTTGCGGCGCGCTGCGACAGTCTGAATGTAGAGATCGAGCGTGAGTTCGATATTGCGACCATTGAGAGCGTTTACCAGCTCAGTGACGAGGCGAAGTGTTGATGGTGCAACCTTGCCGCCGATCACAGATGTGAGAAGTTCGCTCTTAAAGTGCGCTTCGACATTTGCAATGGCGAGTGCGCTACGGAGATCTGCGTTATCACCCAAGAGTGTCTCAAAGGCGAAGAGCTCTTCTTGAATGCGATCGAGATTGCCCTCAGCGTTAGCTGCGGTGGCCTCTGATTCGATCGCGAGCTGCTCGACTGCGCTAGCAACATCAACCGGTGAAGACCAACGGAGTGAAGCGGCAGATTCAAGAAGAGATTTCGCAATTGGTGAGATCGATTTTCCGAAGAGATCGGAGATCAGCGCGCTCTTGGATGCAAGGTCACGAGAAGGGTCCGTGAATGCACGACGCAGACCAATCGATGAGTTCAGTGAAGCGAGAACGAGGAAGAGATCATGGGAAATGGCGGTGCAGTCAGCAGATGAGACTCCCTTGAGCTTCTCATCTAATGTGCCACGTAGGCTCGCCAATGATTGGCGACTTTTTCCACCAAGTGCGATCACTTTTCGCTCTTCTCCAAATCAGCTAGGAAGCGGTCAACGATTCCTGATTGACGAACTTGATCGTCAAGGGCTTCGCCAACAATCTTCGAGGCAAGCTCTGTTGCAAGTGAGCCAACTTCGTGACGCAATGAAGCGACAGCCTGTTGACGCTCTGCCTCAATCGAAGCGCGTGCCGCAGTTGTAATGCGGTTCGCCTCATCTTGGGCCTTGCTACGGAGATCTTCAATAATTGCTGCGCCTTGGACACGAGCCTCTTCGCGAATTACCTGTGCTTCTGCACGAGCTTCGCTGAGCTGGGCTGTGTAAGCAGCGAGTGCTGCCTCTGCCTCTTTCTGTGCAGCCTCTGCCTTTTCAATTCCACCTTCGATAGCAGCGGTACGAGCTGCGTAAGCCTTCTCGAAAGCTGGAACAGCTTTGATCTTGAGAAGGACGAAGAGGATTGAGAAAGCGATGAGACCGACGATGATTTCGGCAACGCTTGGCACAACTGGGCTTGGCGCGTCCTTGTAGACGGCTGCTGCCTTAATAAATAGATGAGTGGTCATTTATATTCCGCTCTTTCTCGAGAGAGAAGTAATCCTTACTTGAGAACGAAAGCTAGAACGAGACCGAAAATTGCAAGAGCTTCAGCAAGAGCGAATCCAAGGAATGCGATTGGCTGCAAGATGCTGCGAGCTTCTGGTTGGCGAGCTACGCCATTGATGTAGGCAGCGA
>CAIZGZ010000159.1 GCA_903932695.1 uncultured Actinomycetes bacterium
GACCGCGATTCAAGCCGCAGCTCTCACACGACAAGTGCATCGACCGGATTTGCTTCTCGTTGCAGCGCTCTTTCACGATATCGGAAAGGGATACGAAGGCCACGATCACTCTGAGTACGGTCAGTTGCTCATCAAACCACTTGTCGGGCGGCTTGGATTTGAAGAGGGCGATTGCGAACTAATTGCTCAGATGGTTAAACACCACCTTCTTCTCTCTGCAGTCGCAACTCGTCGCGATCTCGATGATCCGCAGACGATCTCTTATGTGAAGGAGCAGGTGGGGAGCGCACAACTGCTCGAATTGCTCCACGCTCTCTCGATTGCAGATGGTGAAGCGACTGGACGCAGCGCGTGGAGTGATTGGAAGGCTGGGCTGGTTGCAGATCTCGTGCAGCGCACGTTATCGGCGATGCAAGGAATCGCTCCTGCTGCACAACCAGAACTTACCCAGGAGCAACTCGCCAAAGCAGAGCTCGGTCAGCTTTCGGTGGAAATCGCACAACTTGGCAACTTCTTGGATATCGAGATCGTCTCTCCCGATCGCCTTGGCCTTCTCTCTACGGTAGCAGCAGTCTTGAGTATCTCAAGGATGGATGTTCGCTCCGCCAAAACCCGAACCGTGAATCAATCAGCGGTGATGAACTGGCTCGTGAGTATCGATATCAACGCGGAGCTTCCTACCTCGGAGTCAATCATTGAAAAATTTGAGCGAGCAATGGCTGAACCAGAAGGCCTGGAGCGACGAATTTCAGATCGCATCGCTGCGCATAGGCGCGCACCAGGTCTTTCCGTGCCGCCGCCGGTCGTCTCAATCTTTAACGATGTGGCGACGGATGCAACGATTTTTGAGGTTCGAATGCACGATCAACCTGGAATTTTATATACCGTCACAAAGGTGATCGCTGAATTTGGCGCGGATATCAAAGGCGCAATCGTTGCCACACTCGGCGCCGAGGCCTTTGACACAATCTATGTCAGCGATCTTGCAGGTGGACCGCTCCACCAAGAAGCGGCAGACCGCTTAGCGCAGCGGCTAGAGCAGGCGCTGCACGCCTCGAGCTAGTCACAAAGCCGGGGGAGAGCCTGTAACCTAGCCCTGTGTTCGACTCCCTTTCATCCAAATTTACCTCCGCTTTCTCATCCCTTCGAAAAAAGGGAAAGATCAAGTCGGGGGATATCGATGAGATTGTCTTGGAGATTCAGAACGCACTTATTGAGTCCGATGTAGCTCTCGAGGTAGCAGAGTCCTTTGCTAGTCGCATCAAAGAGCGCTCACTTGCCGATCTTGAGCAAGTCAATCGAGGGACCAATCCGTCGCAAGCGATCTTCGACATCGTTAATCAAGAACTTACCGAAATTCTCGGTGGAAGTGCTCGCCGCATTCGGATGGCGAAGAAAGCCCCCACCGTCATCATGCTTACCGGTCTGCAAGGCGCAGGTAAGACTTCGCTCGCAGGCAAGCTCGCCTTTTATCTTAAAGGCCAAGGAAATACGCCACTGCTGGTCGCATCAGATTTGCAACGCCCCAACGCTGTTACGCAATTGCAGCAGGTCGGAAGCGATGTAGGGGTCCCGGTCTTTGCGCCAGAGGCAGGTAACGGAGTTGGCGATCCGGTTGCGGTTGCTCGAGCAGGTAAGAAATTTGCAGAAGATAAATTCCATAACTTTGTGATCGTAGATACCGCTGGACGTCTTGGCGTCGATGAAGATCTGATGAAGCAAGCTGCCGATATCCGTGATGCAGTGAACCCCGATGAGGTTCTCTTCGTCGTCGATGCGATGGTGGGTCAGGATGCGGTTCGTACCGCAGAAGCATTCCTAGCGGGCGTTGGTTTTGATGCAGTTGTGCTGACCAAGCTCGATGGTGATGCACGTGGTGGCGCAGCTCTTTCGATCGTCACTCGCACCGGCCGACCAATCATGTTTGCCGCTACCGGTGAAAAGCCAAAGGATTTCGATCTCTTCTATCCAGATCGAATGGCTTCACGCATCCTTGGTCTGGGCGATGTACAGACTTTGGCCGAACAAGCCAAAGCCGCATTCGACCCACAGATCTCAAAGAATCTTGAAGAGAAGTTTGCAGCCGGGGATGACTTCACTCTGGTCGATTTCCTAGATCAGATGCAGGCAATCAAGAAGATGGGCTCGATGACAAAGATGCTTGGCATGCTGCCGGGTATGAATTCGGGTGCTATGAAGAAGCAACTTGAGAATTTTGATGAAGGCGAATTGGTGCGCACCGAAGCAATCGTGCGTTCTATGACGCCAGAAGAGCGAGTCAATGTAAAGGTACTCAACGGTTCGAGGCGTGCTCGTATTGCTAAGGGAAGTGGCCGCAGCGTGAGTGAAGTAAATACATTGGTCGATCGTTTTGTCGGAGCACAGAAGATGATGCGTCAGTTGCGCAATGGCGGTGGCATTCCGGGGATGCCGGGGATGCCGGGGATGCCAGCAGGTATGGCAATTCCGGGAATGGCGAAGGGCTCACAGAAGGGCCAGCAGCCTCCAAAGAAGAAGTCGAAGTCCGGCAATCCGGCTAAGCGAGCCGCTGAACTTTAAGCCACGCCTCGAACATTCCCATCACTCGTTGGCTATCTCTTCGGGTTCGAAGTAAGAAGAGTTCCCAATAATTCCAGTTGGAGTGTTCATCTTGAGATTTACTTCTAGCAACTTGGTCGTGGCATCGGGCCCAGAGTTCAAGGCAAACGGATTCATTCCACCACGCGCTGCTTCACGGTTTTCGCGAA
>CAIZGZ010000160.1 GCA_903932695.1 uncultured Actinomycetes bacterium
CAGAATCCAGTACCGAGCGCTGGCCGCCACCACCACTGTGGATCGGGATGATGTTTGGCGTAGAGAAGAATGATCGTCAGCAGAATCGAACCAAGATAATTGACCGTAAGGGTTCCCCAGGCAAAGTTGTGGCTTGGAATTGCGAGCGAGAAGAGCCAGCGGGAGAGCGATCCGATCACTCCACCGATTGCGACTACGCCAACGCGTTTAACTTCAAGGTTTTTCATCTTCGCCGTGAGCTAGATAGTGCGCGGGCGAAGTGTAATTTTCTGACCGATGCTTGAGAGAAAACTAATGATGGCCGAAGCAAAGAGCGCAGACCAAAATGATGTAATGGTGAGCGCTTTACTCCAATGTGCGGTGAGTTCGAGCATCGCTGCGTTGACTACCCACAGGAAGAGACCTGCGCTCAAAATAACGGCGGGGAGAGTCAGGATCTTGATCAACGAACCTAAGAAGGTATTGATAACGGAGAAGAGCAGGGCAACCCAAAGGTAGTCCCATGCTCCCCCATGAACTTTAATTCCTGGAATCAGGGCGGTTGATGCCCATACCGCTAGCGCCAAAATGCCCCAACGGATAAAGATTCTCATGTTTAAAGAATACCGTCACGCTTTCGAATTACTGAGCCAAGCCAACGTAGTGGGTCGTACTTTACGTCCACAACGCGCTCCTTCATCGGGATAATTGCGTTATCCGTGATGCGGATGTGCTCTGGGCAGACTTCGGTACAGCACTTAGTGATGTTGCACATGCCAAGACCGTGCTCCTCCTGCGCAGATTGCTTGCGATTACGGAGAGTATCGAGTGGGTGCATATCGAGCTCGGCCAAGCGGATGAAGAAACGTGGTCCGGCAAATGACTTCTTATTCTCTTCGTGATCACGGATTACGTGACAGGTGTTCTGACACAAGAAGCACTCGATGCACTTGCGGAACTCTTGAGAGCGTTCGACGTCGATCTGTTGCATGCGGGCTTCACCTGGCTTGAGATCAGCTGGTGGCTCATATGCACGAACTTCCATCGCCTTCTTGTAGTTATACGAGACATCTGTGACGAGATCTTTAATAACCGGGAAAGCACGCAGAGGTGTGATTGTGACTGTCTCTTCTTCTTCGAACGTCGCAACTTGGGTCATACATGCCAAGCGAGGCTTTCCGTTGATCTCCATCGAGCAGGAACCGCACTTGCCCGCCTTGCAGTTCCAACGAACCGCGAGATCACCCATCTGTTCTGCTTGAACACGGTGAATGACATCGAGAATAACTTCACCATCATTGGCTTCAACGGTGACATCTTGCAATCCACCATCGGTTGAATTACCGCGGAAGATGCGTAGCTTCATCTTGCGTGCCATTAGTTGGAACCGCCTCTCGATTGTGACAATTCTTCTGGTGTCATGTACTTCTCAAGCTCATGGATATCAAAGAGGTCGAAGAGTTCTTTGGTGAGATCCGGGAGATGATTTTGTTTGATGGAGACAGATGCGCCATCCCACGTCGAGATGTTGTTGACCTGACGCCACTTGGAGTTCATGCCTGGGAAATCTTCACGAGTGTGACCGCCGCGTGACTCTTCACGAACCAGCGCAGATTTGGCAGCGCTCTCTGCGATCAAGAGCATGTTGTCGAGATCGAAGGAGAGGTGGAAGCCTGGGTTAAAGGCGCGACCACCTGAGACGCTGACGTTCTTTGTGCGAGCACGAAGCTCGGCGATCTTGGCAATCGCCTCTTCCAGCTCAGACTTGGTACGGATAATTCCAACCAGGTTATGCGCTGTCTCTTGGAGCTCTTGGTGGAGCGCATATGGATTCTCGTTGCCGGTGTTGGTAAATGGCGCCTCAACTTTGGCTGCCGCTGCGCTAATAGCAGCGTCGCTTACTGGGTTTGCACCATTGTTCTTCACATACTCAACGGCTCCGGCACCTGCACGGCGACCGAAGACCAAGAGATCTGAGAGTGAGTTACCACCGAGACGGTTTGAACCATGCATACCACCAGCGCACTCGCCTGCGGCGAAGAGGCCTGGTACATCAACGACTGCTGCTGAATCAGGTTCAACCCATGCGCCACCCATAACGTAGTGGCAGGTAGGACCGACTTCCATTGACTCCTTGGTGATATCTACGCCAGCGAGCTCATAGAACTGGTGCCACATTGAAGGCAACTTCTTCTTGATCACATCCGCAGGTAGGCGCTTTGAGACATCGAGGTAGACACCACCGTGTTCACTGCCACGACCTGCTTTGATCTCAGAGTTAATTGCGCGAGCAACTTCATCACGAGGCAATAGCTCAGGTGGGCGGCGATTGTTTGCCTGATCTGTGTACCAACGATCAGCTTCGGCTTCGTTATCTGCATACTTATCTTTGAAGACATCTGGGATGTAATCAAACATGAAGCGCTTGCCTTCGCTGTTGGTCAAAACTCCACCGTCACCACGAACCGATTCGGTAACGAGCAATCCGCGAACTGATGGTGGCCAGACCATGCCCGTTGGGTGGAATTGGAAGAATTCCATA